>LR026962.1:0-2226 GCA_900498215.1 uncultured Paludibacter sp.
AGGTCATAGCGAATAAGATTACGGCAAAAAAGCCAAGTTTTTTCGGATCCATAATAATTTTTTTTAAGATTAAACAGGAACAAAGATATAAATTTTATTTTATATGTTCCCATTTCTTGAGTGAATATTGTATGAAAACTGGATTTGGAAAGTTGTTTTTGAACTTATAAAATGAGATATACGTTGTAAAAAATCAGGAAACGGGATTTTTCCCGTTTCCTGATTGTCTTATTTCCAAGGTAATTCTGAAAGAGTCTTCTGTCTTGGCGGATTTCAAATCATACTTGCATCGAGACGTTTAGGAACTTTGGCTAGTTTGTTATTGGTTCTTTGTTTTCAACAAAGAAGTTGTTCTTTTACATCGTTTGTTAAACAAGAAACCACTCTCCTCTCGTTATAAACGAGGAAGAGAAGGCATTATCGGTTTATTATTGTTGATTTCGGACTAAAATTTAGTTCAATAAGACTATTATCCCTTTTAATTTTCAAATTAACTTCATCTAAATTGTTAAAAAAGGATTTTTGTTTTTCATAATTTATTTCTTCAACATTTACATTGTTAACCGTAATGATTTTATCATCTATTTTTAACCCACTTTTTTCGGCTGGTGAATCTTTATATAATCCAGTTACAATCCAAGATTTCATTGTTTGTGATCTGTCAATATATGAAAATCCAAGTTTGGATGGTTTAAATATATCGTTGTATGAATTGTTTGGTTGTAAATATAAATCATTATTGATAAAGTCAATAACAACATTAAATCTTTCATAAATACCATTTCCTACTATACCAAAATGATTTTTAGATGCTAACGCCCCTCTACGATCATTACTAAAATCCATTATCACGTTTTCAAAACAAAATTTTCCAACTTTTAATTGGCTTGCAAAAAAATCATAGCTGGAAGATTCACCACCAATGCCACCATACTTTGTAAAGTATTCCACTTTATTCTGAATAATGTCTTTGAGTGTATATTTTTTCGCAATTTTACTGGTAAGACTTATTGTCCCTCCTGAACCAAAATCTAATAAATATTCTCCTGAAATACTGATAGTATCATTGATGACAACTTCAAGTGGTAAGTAAAACTTATTGTCTCTTTTTGTCAGTTTTATTTTAGACCATCCTTGTAGATTAACAGAATCTATGTTTGAGAATATTTTCATATACTCTTTTTCATAATTTATTTCTAAAATTCTATTATTAAAATAATCCATTCCCAATATGCCATCAATGAAATCTCCCAGTATAGGTTTTAATTGAAGTATTGGTACTATTGTCGTTTTATAATGGAATTTATTAAAATAAAATTCAACAGTATCTTCAATAGAAATTACTTTTTGTGTACGGATTCCTGCGCCAGGTACACACGCAATAGATGTCTTTGCATAATCGAATCCATTATTTGCATAAAAAGTACTGTCAAAATATAAATTAAAAGCGCCGGTGTCAAATACAAAATTACCTTTTATACTATCGATCTCACCATTAATATATAAATGTCCTGCATAAATAATCGAGAATGCTCCTTTTGGGATGTCATTTTCTTTTTTTTGCTTGCAACTTATTAAACTTAATATTCCTATAAGTAACACTATTGATAATTTATTATTCATACTTTGTTGCTGATTAGTAACCGCCAATACCCAAATATGCGCAATTCTATTTCCTATATTTGTATATTTGGGCATGCTATGAGCAATAAATTGTTAATATCCATCGCAAATATAAAAGATTTTTTATAATTTCTTTTATTTGTTAATAGAAAATTCAAATTTGTATTAAAATTAATTTTAAGGAGGAGAATAAGTAGAAAAACCCGTTGCTCAAAACAAACATTTTTTGTAATTTTGCACAAATTTGGATGTTTCATAAATAATTGTATATCATCCAAATAAATATACAGTTTTCAATACAAATTACACAATGCACAGTAAACCCTTACATTTAATTCTCGAAGACGGCACTGTTTTTAGAGGAAAATCATTCGGTTATGAAAGTCCTGTGGCTGGCGAAGTTGTTTTCAGTACCGGAATGGTTGGTTACACCGAGAGTCTTTCAGACCCTTCTTATCTGGGGCAGATTTTAACTCTCACTTATCCGCTTATAGGTAATTACGGTATTCCCAACGATACGAAAAAAAACGGTCTTTCAGCTTTTTATGAATCGGAAAAAATACAGGCAAGTGGTCTTATCGTTTCCGATTTTTCTTTTGAACA
>LR026962.1:15211-19862 GCA_900498215.1 uncultured Paludibacter sp.
TAAGCCAAAGCGGCTTCCATACTGTCTTCGTATTTTTCGGGCAGGCGTTTTTTTAGTAGGAGATATTTATCTTCCCAAAGCAATTGCATTTCTTCCGGTAATTGACTGAAATATTCCGTTTGCGGAACGGTTTCAATGTCAATAAACATGATTTGTTGCAAATTATCCATTTTCTGAGTTTGATGTTCCTTGTTTCTAATTTCGGGTTTCGAATTTCGAATTTCGAATTGTGTTTCCTTATATTTAGTTATTATCGTTTCTTTTGAACTTATTTCCTTTATAATCAGAGTTTTTAAGATATTTGATAAGTTTTCCGATTTTTTCCGATATTTCAGAGGTTTCTTTCAGAATTTGGTCTTTCAATGTAAAGTCTCTGCAAAATTTATCTTTTTCAGTCAATATTTTAACAAATCTACAAAGTTCTCTTGCTTTTTGCCAAATTTCTAAATCCTCAAAATGTTTTATTGTTGCCATAAAAAACTCAAAACTCAAAACTCAAAACTTGAAACCTGAAACTCGAAACTCTTAAATAATCAACCAAGTCGGTTTTCAATATATTTAGTTAGAATATCAATAGCAACGTGATTGTTTCCGCCTTGAGGAATAATTAAATCGGCAAAACGTTTTGTAGGTTCAATAAACTGTAAATGCATCGGTTTTACCGTATGTTCATAGCGTTCCATTACACGATTTACNGAACGTCCGCGTTCTACAATATCCCGNTTTATAACGCGTATCAATCGGTCATCGGCATCAGCATCTACAAACACCTTTAAATCCAACATTTTACGAAGTTTTGAATTGGTAAGAATTAATATTCCTTCTACAATTACCACTTTACATGGTTTTACCGGAATTGTTTCTTCGGCACGCGTACACGTTAAATAGGAATAAATCGGTTGTTCAATGGTATTTCCTTTTCTCAGTTCATCCAAATGCTTTATAAGCAATTCCCATTCAATGGAATCAGGATGATCAAAATTCATTTCCAACCGTTCTTCTAATGGTAAATAACTGCTGTCTTTGTAATATGAATCTTGTGGAAGCACCACTACTTCTCCTTCGGGGAGACGTTCTAAAATTTTGCGCACTACGGTGGTTTTTCCAGAGCCAGTTCCACCTGCAATTCCGATAATTAACATATATGTAAAAAATATTTGAATTTCAGTGCACTAAAATAACAATAATCTTTTAACCTTCATGCTGTTTTCTGAAAAATCTTTTTAAATCATACTTATTTTTCTGATTATGAAATATTTAAATTTNACCCCAACTTTTTATCATTTTTTTTGTTTTAAAATTAAACCTATAAANAAGGAGGATTTATGGCAAATGATTTTGTAATAAAGNTAACTAAAGGCGGTCCTTATATTATTACCGGCAAGTTAAAATTGGTTTTGCCTTCAGGTGAAGAAAAAGAACAGAGCGGAACAACTGCTTTGTGTCGGTGCGGACATAGCAAAAATAAACCGTTTTGCGATGGCTCGCATATGAAATATGAGTTTGATGAATAAACAACAAAAGAAGATTCTCAAAACAGGCAAAATTTAATTCAAAGATGTTGCCTGTTTTTTTGTGCAAAAAATTGTAAAATTCTATAAGGTAAATAATTATTCAATTTTTTGTGTTAATTTTGTCGGAAATTGAATAGAATAGATGGACAGATTACGGTTTAGAAGTTTGGCGAGTGGCAGTAGCGGGAATTGTTATTTTATTGGAAACTCATCGTATGGAATTTTGATTGATGCGGGAGTAGGAGTGAGGTCAATACGTCGTTTTTTGCGTACAATGGGACTGGATTTTCAGCATATTTGGGGAGTTTTTGTAACGCACGATCACACTGACCATATTAAAGCCGTAGGTGTACTGGGGGAAAAACATAATATACCGGTTTATACTACACGTAAAATTCACGAAGGAATTAATCGGAATTATTGTGTTACTCAAAAACTTTCCGGCTCGCAACGGTTTATTGAAATAGGAGATACAATAGAAATAGGAGATATTTTAATAAAATCGTTTCCTGTTTCGCACGATGCAAGTGAAAGTGTTGGATTTTCAGTGAATTACAAAGGGAAAACAGCGGTGTTTGCCACCGATTTGGGCTATATTTGCGAAAGTGCAACAAAACACTTGTCAGAAGCGGATTATTTGATTTTAGAAGCTAACTACGATGATGAAATGCTTGCTAACGGACCTTATCCGTATTATTTGCAAAAGCGAATTAAAGCCGATACGGGACATTTGAGCAATATGCAAACAGCCATGTTTTTAGCCGAAAATTTTACTGAACGATGGAAATATATTTTTCTTTGTCATTTGAGTAAGGAAAATAATTTGCCCGAAATTGCGTATAATACTATAAAAGAGCATTTCAGGAATAATTTAATAGATACAGAAGAAAAGTTGCAGATTATTCCACTCGAAAGAATTTCGCCATCGCCGTTGTATATTTTTGATTAGACCATAAAACATCAAAACGTCAAACATCAAACCATAAATTAAAAAATGTCTACAAAACTCGTAATCATTCCTACCTACAACGAAAAGGAAAACATCGAAAACATAATTCGCACGGTTTTCGGTCAGGAAGAAGTTTTTCATATTCTGGTTATTGAAGATGGATCGCCTGATGGAACTGCCGATATTGTAAGAAGGCTTCAAAAAGAATTTCCTTCGCAACTTTTTATGGTTGAACGCAAAGGAAAACTTGGTTTAGGAACGGCTTACATTGCAGGTTTTAAATGGGGATTGGAACANGGTTACGATTATATTTTTGAAATGGACGCTGATTTTTCTCACAATCCGAAAGATTTGGTACGACTTTACAATGCATGCGCCAATGAAGGCGCAGACGTAGCAATCGGTTCAAGATACGTAAGTGGTGTAAATGTTGTAAACTGGCCCATAGGAAGAGTTTTAATGTCGTATTTTGCCTCGAAATACGTTCGTTTTGTTACGGGAATGAAGATTGCAGATACCACTGCCGGATTTAAATGTTATCGCCGGGAGGTGCTGGAAACCATTGATTTAGATAAAATACGTTTCAAAGGATACGGTTTTCAGATAGAAATGAAATTTACCGCTTACAAATGTGGGTTTACATTAAAAGAAGTTCCCATTATTTTTATCAATCGCGAATTGGGAACTTCCAAAATGAGCGGAGGAATTTTCGGGGAAGCATTTTTAGGCGTTATTCAATTGAAATTAAATAGTTTAACTAAAAAATATCCGAAAAAGAAAAATAAGTAAAACCGGAAAAATGTGTAAAGGTCAGGATAACAATCTGACCTTTTGTGTTTTCATCGTTTCACATGAGTTTATATGTTTGTGATAATATTTTGTTAATAAAACTTGGTTTTGAAATATATTTTTGTTCTCATTTTGTTATATTTGTACAATAATTTATCGTTTAATTCTTTTTCCTTATGAAAACATTAATCAAAAATGCTGAAATTATTAATGAAGGGCAAACTTTCAATGGTTCTGTATTGATTAATGACGACAGGATTGAAAAAATATTCCGCTCGCAAGAAGAATTCTTGCCTTTAGAAGACGTAAATGTGATTGATGCAAAAGGTTTATGGCTTATTCCCGGAGTAATTGACGACCAGGTTCATTTTCGTGAGCCGGGTTTAATACACAAAGGAGATATTTATACAGAAAGTAGAGCTGCTGTAGCAGGAGGAATTACATCTTATATGGAAATGCCAAATACGATGCCTCAAACTACTACCATTGAACTGTTAGAACAAAAATATGCTTTGGCGGCGGCAAAATCAATGGCGAACTATTCGTTTTATATGGGCGCTACCAATAACAATATTTTGGAACTGAAAAAAGTAAATCCCAAAAATGTGTGCGGCATAAAAGTGTTTATGGGAGCATCTACAGGAAATATGCTTGTAAACGATATCGAAGCTTTAAACCGTATTTTTGCAGAATCACCGGTATTGGTAGCTACACATTGTGAAGATGAAGGAATTATACAAGCTAATATTCAGTATTATAANAAAATATATAATGATTGTATCGGAGTAGAATTTCATCCTTTAATTCGTTCTGAAGAAGCGTGCTACAAATCCTCGTCGTTTGCTGTGGAATTGGCGCAAAAATACAACACACGTTTGCACGTTTTACATCTTTCCACCGAAAAAGAAATGTCACTTTTTGACAATAAAAAACCGCTGAAAGAAAAAAGAATAACGGCTGAAGCATGCGTGCATCATTTGTGGTTTTCTGATGCTGATTATAAAACGTTGGGCAATAAAATAAAATGGAATCCGGCAATAAAAAAAGAGTCGGATAGAGAAGCATTGATTAATGCGGTGAATGATAATTTGATTGACGTAGTTGCTACCGACCACGCTCCGCATACAATGGAAGAAAAAGAGGGAAACTGTTACAAAGCATCTTCAGGAGGTCCTTTGGTGCAACATTCGCTTATTGCAATGTTACAATTGGCAAAACAAGGTAAATTTACGGTAGAAAAAGTAGTGGAAAAAATGTGTCACGCTCCGGCTGAGCTATTCCGCATTAATAAACGAGGATATATTCGCGAGGGATATTTTGCTGATTTAGTGTTGGTTAATCCAAATTATTCGGAAAAAGTAAAGAAGAAAAATATTTTGTATAAATGTGGTTGGTCTCC
>LR026962.1:21267-33807 GCA_900498215.1 uncultured Paludibacter sp.
CGGTTACTCCGATTTAATTCTTCTCTTTCCACTTACGATCCAAACTCAATCATTTCTCGTATTAATCAAAACGATTCGACCGTGAGAACCGATACGGATTTTGAAGAGATGTACGCCGTAGCGAAAAAAGTATCGGAAAAAACTGACGGTGCATTTGATATTACCGTGGCGCCTTTGGTTAATGCTTGGGGATTTGGTTATGGTAATCACAATCATTCTATAAAACCCAATGTAGATACAATAATGCCTTTTGTTGGGTATAAAAAAATAAAACTGGAAAATCATTGTCTGATAAAAGAAGATAAACGTACGTGTTTAGATGCAAATGCGCTCGCACCGGGACAAGCATCGGATGTAATTGCGAAATTGCTTGAAGAAAAAGGAAGTGAAAATTACTTGATAGAAATTGGCGGAGAAATAAATTGTAAAGGATTGAATCCGAAAGGAGAAAAATGGCGGATAGGAATAGATAAACCTGTGGATGATCCGGCAAACGAAAATGAAGAGCTACAAGCCATTTTAGAAATAACAAATGTTAGCTTAGCTACTTCCGGCAATTATCGTGATTATTATTATCAGGATGGGAAAAAATATTCACATACTGTTAATCCTCATACAGGACTTACCGTAGAACACGGTTTGCTCAGCGTTACTGTTATTGCGCCAACTTGCATTGAGGCAGACGCTTACGCTACGGCTTGTATGGTGCTCGGGATAGAAGGAAGTTTAAAACTATGTGAATCGGTTCCCAATCTTGAATGCTACCTCATTTATGCCGATAAAAACGGACAATACAAAACGGTACAAACAAAGGGTTTTGAGAAATATTTTGTAAAATAAAAACAGAAAATTAACGTTTTAGATAAGACACTTTTACGTTTGTGTTGTAAAACTTAAAAATCAAAAATAAATTTTTGTATTCTCCATAAAATCACTAATTTTGCACCTCAATTTCAAAATATGAAAAAATATCTTTTCCTGGTAGCAGCGGTTAGCTTTTTATTTGTTTCTTGTACTCAATATCAGAAAATTATTAAAAGTACTGATAATGAATTGAAATATGATAAAGCCGTAGAGTATTTTCACGCAAAAAAATATGCAAAAGCTATCGGGCTTTTCGATGATATAACTCCTGCATTTAGAGGAACAGACCGTTCTGAATTGATTCTGAATTATTTAGGACAATCGTATCTCGGTCAGAAAGATTATTTTTCAGCATCGGAATATTATAAAACATACATAAAATCTTATCCGCGCGGACGCTTTATTCAGGAAGCCAAATATATGGTAGGATATTGCTATTATAAAGATTCGCCGGATTCGCGTTTAGACCAAGAAGCAACATACAAAGCGATTGATGCTTTTCAGAATTATCTGGATGAATTCCCTGATAGCGAGCGGGCAAAAGACGCCGTAAAACTTTTAGACGAATTAAATAATAAATTAGCGAAGAAGTATTACCAAAACGCCAAGTTGTATTATAATTTAGGCACTTATTTGGGAAATAATTATAGCTCAGCAGTAATTACGGCAGAAAACGGATTGAAAAAATATCCTTCAAATATTTACCGTGAAGATTTTTTAATTTTAATTTTGCAGTCGAAATATCAGGAAGCGCTGCTTAGTTTGGATGAGAGAAAAGAAGAACGTTATCAAGCGGTAATTGATGAGTATTATAATTATTACAATGAATTTCCACAAGGAAAATTTATAAAAGATGCCAATAAAATATTGCAAGAAGCAAAAAAAGCAGTAAAAGAATAAAATTTAATCAAAAACCAATATATGGATTATAAAAAATTAAATACACCTAATTCTACAATTACACGTGATATGAATTCATTGAGTGAAAATGTAGGAAATGTTTACGAAACAGTTGCTATTATAGGCAAACGTGCAAATCAAATAGATGCGGAATTAAAAAACGAATTGGACAAAAAATTACAGGAATTTGCCTCTTATAGCGACAGTATTGAAGAAGTATTTGAAAACCGTGAGCAAATTGAAATTTCACGTTTTTATGAAAAAATGCCTAAAGCAACCCTGCTTGCTACGCAAGAATTCATCGAAGATAAAGTTTTTTATCGTAATCCGTTGAAAGATAAACTGAAAAAATAACCTTTCATTTTATCTCTACAAAAAGAAATTTAGTTTCTTATTTCAGTTGTTGAAGTAAGAAACTTTCTGTTTTTTAAATGAGTTAGTTCGTATTTTTTTGTATTTTTGCGATAAAGTTCCTATAGGTACTTCTGATTTCTAATTTTCTTAAATATGTTACAAGGGAAAAAAATTTTATTAGGCATAACAGGAAGCATTGCTGCGTACAAATCGGCAGTGCTCGTGCGTGAGTTGGTAAAAAAAGGGGCAGAGGTGAAAGTAATTATGACTCCTTTGGCAAAGGAATTTATTACGCCGCTCACTATGGCAACTTTGTCGCAAAATCCAATTTTAGTGGATTTCTTCAATCCTGAAAATGGAGATTGGAACAGCCATGTAGATTTAGGAATTTGGGCTGACGCTTATGTTATTGCTCCCGCTACAGCAAATTCCATTGCAAAAATGACGTACGGAATAGCTGATAATTTGCTTTTGACCACATATTTATCTTCACGCGCTCCGGTTTTTATTGCGCCCGCTATGGATTTGGATATGTTTGCACATCCTACCACGCAAGAAAATATTAAGAAATTAGAAGAAAAAGGATGTCATTTAATTTATCCTGCCAGTGGATTTTTAGCAAGCGGGTTGGAAGGAAAAGGACGAATGGAAGAACCGGAAAATATTGCTGCCGTAATAGATGATTTTTTTACACCAAAACCGTTAAAAGGTAAAAAAGTGTTGATTACGGCAGGTCCTACATACGAAAACATCGATCCTGTACGTTTTATCGGTAATTATTCCACAGGAAAAATGGGTTTTGCATTGGCGGAAACGTGCGCTTTGCAAGGCGCGGAAGTAACGCTTATTTCCGGTCCGGTTCAGTTGAAAGTGAAACATAAAAATATCAAGCGGATTGACGTAAAATCGGGAGATGAAATGTTTGAGAAAGCGATGGAAAATTTTGTAAATGTTGATATTGCTATTTTATGTGCGGCGGTGGCAGATTTCAAACCGAAGGAAGAAAGCGAATTGAAAATCAAACACGGAAAAGATAATTTGACAATTGAATTAATTCCTAATAAAGATATTGCAAAAGCGTTAGGTGAAATGAAAAAACCAAACCAAAAGTTGGTGGGTTTTGCACTTGAAACCAACGATGAAGAACAAAACGCTGTGGGAAAAATGGAGCGGAAGAATTTTGATTTTATTGTTTTGAATTCGTTAAACGATAAAAATGCAGGCTTTGGTTTCGATACTAATAAAATTACCATTCTTCATCATAAGGGTGAAAAGAAAAGTTTTGAATTAAAATCGAAAGAGAAAGTGGCGGAAGATATTGTGAATGAGCTAATTAAATTGTAATTATTTACAGTTTCGCACGGAGTGCGAAACATTATTAACCCTATGCAACGCAGTTGCTTAGGGAGGCATGAAGTGCAAAACATAAAAAACACATCCAACAAAATTATGAAAAAAATCTTTTTAGTAATATTTTTATTTTCAATAAGTTACGGATTATTTGCACAGGAACTGAATTGTAACGTGCAAATAAATTCATCTAAAATTCAGGGTTCAAACAAAAGCGTATTTAACACGCTGCAAAAATCAATGAATGAGTTTTTGAACAATCGTCGTTGGACAGATTTGAGCTTTGAGAAAAATGAACGGATTGAATGTTCGATAAATATCATTGTAAATGCAGTAGATGGCAATAATTACACCACTGAAATGATTATTCAGGCGCGCCGACCTGTTTATAATTCATCTTATAATTCCACTCTTCTTAATTTTAAGGATAATACATTTAATTTCACTTACAAAGAGTTTGATCCGCTTGAATTTGCTGAAAACGATGTAAATTCAAGTTTAACGGCAACATTGGCTTATTATGCCTATTTGATTATTGGTTTCGATATGGATTCTTTCTCCCGTTTGGGAGGAACTCCTTATTTTCAGCAGGCGGAAAATATCGTGAATCAGGCACAAAGCAAAGATTGGGCAGGATGGAAAGCGTTTGAAAATAGTAAAAACCGTTATGCGTTGATAAACAACATTATGGATGAAGCGTTTAAGAAATTTCGCGAGTATTTTTATGAGTATCACCGACTTGGATTGGATATGATGACGGATAATACAACAAACGGTCGCGCAAAAATAGCCGAAGGAATTCAGGTACTTCGCGATGCAAACCGTGCGCGTCCTTCCGCAATTCTTATCAGTTCTTTTTTAGATGCCAAAAACGATGAATTAATCAATATCTTCAAACAAGGCACTACAGAAGAAAAGGACAAAGCCATTGAAATTTTAACCGATGTAAATCCTGCTGCCGCAAACCGATATGAAGAAATAAATAAGAAATAGGTAATAAATTTTAAGAGCTTCGTTTTACATTTTCTTTCAACTTCTCAATTGCTCAACTTCTAAAATATGCTTAAATCTCTACATATTTCTAACTACGCTTTAATCAATGAACTGACAATCGATTTCGACAACGGTTTTACTGTTTTAACAGGCGAAACCGGCGCCGGAAAATCCATTATTATTGGAGCGTTGTCGTTAGTGTTGGGACAAAGAGCAGATACAAAAGTGATTAAAGAAGGTGAAGTGAAAAGTGTGGTAGAAGCACTATTTGAAATTAAAAATTACAATTTACAACCTTTTTTTGAACAGAATGAGTTGGATTATACCGATGTTTGCACTGTTCGACGTGAAATTACTTCCAACGGAAAATCCCGCGCATTTATCAACGACACGCCCGTTTCACTCATTCAACTGCGTGATTTAACCGTTCATTTACTCGATATTCATTCCCAGCACGAAAATTTATTACTTTCTACCGAAAATTACCAGTTGAATTTTGTGGATGCGGTGGCGCAAAATCAAATTGAACTGGAAAATTATCAGAAGACTTATCAAAAGTGGTTGCAAGAAGGGAAAAATTTGGAAAAAATACGTAAAGAAGCCGAACAACAAACTGCAGATTTAGATTATTTGCAGTTTCAGTTTAACCAACTGAATGAAGCAAATTTGCAAGAAAACGAACAAAAAGGACTGGAAGAGGAACAGGAAATGCTGATGCACGTGGAAGAAATAAAGCGTGAGCTACAACAAGCTGATTTTTTTCTTTCTTCGGAAGAAGTAAATGCGTTAAAACTCATTAAAGACGCAGCTTCCGGATTAAATCGCATTCAATCTTATTTAACTGAAAGCGGAGAATGGACGGAACGTTTAGAAAGCATATTGCTTGATTTAAAAGACATTGTGTCTGAAATAAACAAAGCCGAAAATCGTATGGAGTCTAATCCTGAACGTTTAAATTTAGTGGAAGAGCGATTGAGTTTGCTTTATTCTTTGCAGAAAAAGTTTAAAGTAGAAAATATAGAACAGTTGATAGAACTTCGCGAAACATTCAAAAATCGCTTAAATCGTATTGAGAATTACGATGATTTGTTGAAGGAAGCAGAAAAAGCAGTAGTTCAAGCAGAAAAAGAAATGCGCGATGCGTCAAAAACGCTTTCGGAAACACGTCGTAAAATCAGTTCCTCTATAGAAACTTTTTTGGTGGAAAAATTAATTGCGTTAGGCATTCCCGATGTAAGAATAAAAGTGTCGGTAGAAAAATCGGATGTGTTTAACGAAAAAGGAAATGATATCGTTCAATTATTATTTTCTGCAAATAAAAATCGTTCACTTCAACCTATTTCAGAAGTTGCTTCTGGAGGTGAAATCTCGCGGGTGATGCTTGCAGTAAAATCATTGTTGGTGCATAAATCAGCATTACCGACTATTATTTTTGATGAAATTGATACAGGCGTTTCGGGTGAAATTGCAAGCAGAGTGGGAGAGATAATGAAATTTATGAGCCAAGACACACAGGTTGTTACAATTACGCATCTTCCGCAAATTGCCGCTAAAGGAACACATCACTTTAAAGTATACAAAGATAATGCGGCAGAAAATGTTACCACTTATATTTCAAAACTTTCTTCTTTGGAAAGAGAAAAAGAAATAGCACAATTGCTTAGCGGACAACAAATTACACAGGCGGCATTGCAAAACGCACAAGAGTTGTTAAAAAATTGAACGCATATTTTTCAAAGGAAAATATGCGTTTTTTTTAGCTGCGAAAAGTAGCAAATTAATCTTTTGTTTTTATAAGTGTTGTCATACTATTTAAATTTAACGATGAGATTATTTATTATAATATAGTCGAATATAATTTATTAAATAAATCTTGCTCGTTTTTGTGTGTCAATTTTCCACCTGAATGAAATTTTTATCCCCCTGAAATTCCTCTTTCTTTATTATTTTTGTATTTAATTAAAATCTAATTATGCGACACAAAAAAATCCTTTATTTATTCATTTTACTGCTGTTAACTTTAACAAAGTTTTCATTTGCCGCACCGCCTGATTCTGCTTATATTTTTGCTTATTCTACCGAAAAAAACAGCGGGAGAAACGGTCTTCATTTTGCTTGGAGTATTGACAAAGAGAACTGGTTCCCAGTTGGTCCTGAGCATCGGTTCCTTTTTTGCGATTACGGACGCTGGGGAAAAGAAAAACGATTAGTAGCTCCTTTTTTGTTCTTAGATAAAAATAATCTGTGGCATTGTGTATGGAGTGTGAATGAATACGATGGAGTCTTCGCGCATTCTGCTTCAAAAGATTTAGTTTATTGGTATCCGCAAACATATCCCAATATNTCTACATTTAATTGCTTGTTACCTGTTATAANCTATGATAGTAATGCNGACAATTATATTATTTCTTGGGTAAGTTCTGAAGAGGGAGTTACCAGNCAAATTTATAAAACAACAACNACAGATTTTANAACCTACTCCCGNGTAGAAAAAANTTCACACTCNACCCNTTATNATTTTCGAAATAAAGCAATNATTTTGGGAAATGAAGAAACCGGAACCATACATAAAGTTTCCTGGACTTTAATCGATAATCTGATAAAAACGGCTCAACTCGCCGATTACAAAAGATTCTCAGATAATCAGTATTCTAAAGACGATGCCGTTCGTTTTGCGGGACTTAANNCANTTNATGCTGANATTAAANTAAANACACAGAAAGAGAAAAAAATAAGCGATATGCTTATTGGCGTTTTCTTTGAAGATATTAATTACGCTGCCGATGGTGGTTTATATGCGGAATTAATTCAAAATAGAGATTTTGAGTATGATTTGAGCGATAAAGAAGGAAAGGATACATCTTGGAACCACGAAAAAACGTGGTCGGTAAACGGACAGAATATTAAATTCTCAGTCGATACAGTTTTACCTATACATTATAATAACAAGCATTATGCCGTATTGAAAATAAATNAAACCGGCGGTAAATTTATAAATGATGGTTTTGACGGCATTTCTGTAAAAGGGGGTGAAAAATACGCTTTTTCTTTATTTGCAAAAAATCCTGATTCTAAAAATAAAATTTTAAAAATTAACTTGATTGATGAAAACGGGAATGTTTTTGGAACCACAAAAATAAAAATAGAATCTTCTAATTGGAAGAAATATACTGCTGTCATCACGTCATCAAAATCAGCATCTAATCTTCAGTTGGAAATTACACCTCAAAATGTAGGAACATTAAATTTAGATATGATTTCTTTGTTTCCTCAAAAAACATTCAAAAATCGCAAAAACGGACTTCGTGCCGATTTGGCTCAAACTATTGCCGATATTCATCCTCGATTTGTTCGTTTCCCTGGAGGTTGTGTGTCACATGGCGATGGTTTGGGTAATATTTATCGTTGGAAAAACACTGTTGGAACTTTAGAATCACGCAAACCTCAACGAAATTTGTGGGGTTATCATCAAACAACAGGATTGGGGTATTATGAATATTTTCAGTTTTGTGAAGATATTGGTGCGGAACCTTTGCCGGTTGTTGCTGCCGGAGTTCCTTGTCAGAACTCTGCGACAGGAGGCGCAGGACAACAAGGAGGAATTCCAATGTGTGAAATGGATGAATATGTACAAGATATTTTGGATTTAATTGAATGGGCAAACGGAAGNCNAAATACTAAATGGGGAAAAGTCCGTGCCCAAGCGGGACATCCTAAACCATTTAATTTGAAATANATAGGAATAGGAAATGAAGATTTAATTAATGATATTTTTGAAGAACGTTTTACCAAAATTTATAATGTTATAAAAGAAAAACATCCTGAAATAANAATTATAGGAACGGTAGGACCCGCATCGGAAGGCACCGATTATGTAGAAGGTTGGAAAATTGCAGACAAGCTCCAACTTCCAATGGTGGACGAGCATTATTATCAACCTCCAGGTTGGTTTGTGAATAACTATGATTTTTACGATAAATACGATCGCTCAAAATCAAAAGTTTATTTAGGAGAATATGCTGCACATTTACCGGGGCGTCCCAATAATGTGGAAACAGCAACTGCTGAAGCGCTTTACCTTGCAACATTGGAACGCAATGGAGATGTCGTAAGTATGGCTTCTTATGCTCCTATGTTGGCAAAAGAAAAACATACACAATGGAATCCTGATTTGATTTATTTTAATAATGATGAAGTAAAACCAACCGTAGGTTATTATGTACAGCAACTTTACGGAGCAAATTCTGGGGATTTTTATGTTTCTAACGAGATAAAATTGTCGAATAATGATGAAAACGTTAGAAAACACGTGGCCATTTCAGTAGTGCGAGACAGTAAAACGAACGATTTAATTCTGAAAATGATTAATATTTTGCCTGTAGAAGTGAATGCGCAAATAAAATTAGACACAGAAAATATTCAGAATATAGGTATAAAAACAGTTCTGACCGGAGCTCCTCAAGATAAAAAGGCGAAACCACAAATCAATAATATTGCTGTAAATAATGATTTTGCCTGTCAATTACCACCGTACTCTTTTACAGTTATACGGGTGAAAAAATCGATTAATCTAAATTTACAAATACAAGAAAAACAATAATTATGAAACTTAGAAAACAAAATCTGGGATTATTTATTTTTGCCTTACTACTGCTATTCCCAACTTTAAAAGCACAAACAACTTCAAAATCAAAGGATAAATACAGTGCTTACCTTTTTGTGTATTTCACAGGAAACCGCATTGAAGAAGAACAAATACGTTTTGCAATCAGCGATGATGGTTTTAATTATAAAGCTCTAAATCATGATCAAGCTGTAATTGCTTCAAAAGACATCAGTTTAAGCGGTGGCGTTCGTGATCCTCATATTTTGCGTTGCGAAGACGGAAAAACTTTTTATATGGTGGCTACCGATATGGTTTCGGCCAACGGTTGGAGTTCAAATCGCGGGGTGGTTTTGATGAAATCCACCGATTTAGTCCATTGGAAATCAACAGCAATACATATTCCTACTGTGTTTCCTGATGAATTTGGAGATGTTTTAAGAGTTTGGGCACCGCAAACTATTTACGATCCGGAGGCAAAAAAATATATGGTTTATTTTTCAATGCTTAAAAGTGGAACAGGAGAGTACGATAAGATTTATTACTGCTACGCAAATAAAGATTTTACCGAATTGGAAACAACTCCAAAACAGCTTTTTTATCAGCCACAGCAAAAATCGTGTATTGATGGGGATATCGTATATGCGTTTGGAAAATACCACCTTTTTTTCAAAACCGAAGGAAATGGGAATGGCATTAAACAGGCAGTTTCAGATAAAGTAAACAGAGGTTANGTNTTAGAGGACAAATATCTACAGCAAACCAATGCAGGAGTAGAAGGTTCGGGTGTATTCAAACTAAACAATTCCGATTCGTGGATTTTAATGTACGATGTATATACACGTGGTCGTTATCAATTTACTATTAGCAACGATTTAGAAAATTTCAAAGTAGTTGATAATGACATATCGATGGATTTTCATCCTCGTCACGGTACCATTTTGCCTATAACTGCAAAAGAAGCGAAAAGATTGAGAGAGGAATGGAATACTGCAAAAGATGTGTTGGAATCTGTTCAATCTCCTCTTTTAAAGAAAATCAATACTGTGGTTGATACAAAAAATAAAAAAGTTACATTTTTTGCAAAAAACCAAGCGGATTTAAGTCAACTTAATCCGGATTTTCAGAATATCCCGGGAATAAAAGTAACACCCAACAAAGCAGTTGATTTTACTCAAAAAACGGTAAAGTATAAAATTAAAAAATCAGGCGAGAAAACTGAAATTTACGCTGCGGAAGCGGTTAAATACAATAATCCCGTATTGGATGGTTTTTATGCAGATCCGGAAGTACTTTATTCCGAAAAAACAGGAAAATTTTATATTTATCCTACGAGCGATGGTTTCACCGGTTGGAGCGGAACGTACTTTAAAGTGTTTTCTTCGGATAATTTAGTGGATTGGAAAGACGATGGAAAAATCATTCAACTCGGAACAGATGTAAAATGGGCAGATAGAAATGCGTGGGCGCCTTGTATCGTTGAGAAGAAAATTAACGGTCAATACAAATATTTTTACTATTTCACTGCNGCACAAAAAATAGGTGTTGCTGTTTCTGATAANCCAACNGGGCCATTTGTCGATTCAGGCAAACCGTTAGTTGAAAACCGCCCGGAAGGAGTAAGCAGAGGACAAGTTATTGATCCGGACGTCTTTACTGATCCGCAAACGGGGAAAAGTTATTTGTATTACGGAAATGGTTTTATGGCTGGAGTGGAGTTAAATGAGGATATGACGTCAACAAAATCGGAAACCACAACCATTTTAAAACCTGATCATACTTTCCGTGAAGGGACGTATGTTTTTTACAGAAACGGGAAATATTATTTTATGTGGTCTGAAGATGATACTCGCAGCGAAAATTATCGGGTACGTTACGCGGTGTCTGATTCTCCTCTTGGCAAATTTAATATCCCCGAAAATAATCTGGTAATAGCAAAAGATGCGAATGCCGGAATTTATGGAACGGGTCATAATTCTGTAGTTCAAATACCCGGGAAAGATGAATGGTATATTGTTTATCATCGTTTTAATTACCCCAAAGGTATTACGATGGGTGAAGCTGCAGGTTATAACAGAGAAGTTTGCATTGATAAAATGGAATTTAATTCTGATGGAACAATTAAATATATTACTCCTACTCACAAAGGAATTGAGCCCATTACTTTAAAATGATGATTCTTAAAAAATATTTGAATTCCAAATACAATTATTTTAGTTTTTTGCGTTTTATTTGTTGAATATTCCTGTAAGTACGGTTTTTTATCTTTCTAAAAAATCGTATCTTTGACAGAATTTTTAAATTTACAGTAAAAAATTACTGCATAATGAGGAGCAAATTACTAGTACTTTCCGTTATTCTATTATATTCGTTGTCTGTTTTTTCGCAAGCCGGAGTTGGAGTTTATCGTTTTTTAGACCTTCCTGTTTCTTCACGTATGGCAGCTATTGGTGGATATAATGTTTCATTACGCGATAACGATTTGAATTTTGCTTTTCTTAATCCTTCGCTTCTTACCGCAGAAACAGATGGTGTTATCGGACTGAATTTTTCTTCATATTTAGCTGATATTAAGTTTGGTACAGCTATGTACGGACATAATTTTGGAGATAAAAATTATGCNGCTATTGGAGTACAGTATGTAGACTTGGGAAAATTTGACGGAAGAGACGAAACNGATAATCCAACAGGAACTTTTACGGCTAAAGATATGGCGCTGTATGTTTTATACGCTCGTCCATTNACCAATCATTTTACNGTAGGAGGTACTTTTAAACCCATTTTTTCAGCNTATGAAAGTTATACCAGTGTAGGAGTAGCGATGGATGCGGGAATTAGNTANAANGATAATATTGGACTTTTCAGTGCGGGGTTGGTTTTTAGAAATCTAGGCTTTCAATTAAAGTCATATCGTACTGATGAAGATGGACAACATCGTGAACCACTTCCCATTGATGTTCAATTAGGTGGAAGTTTGAAATTATTACATGCTCCTTTTCGTATTTCTCTGACATTGAATAATTTAAATCGTTGGGATTTATCTTATCAGTCAACAAATCAATCTCAAACAAATTTAGATGGAACCACGGAGCAAAATAAAATTAGTTTCGTTGATATGACATTTCGACATACCGTCTTTGGAGTAGAATTTGTTCCTTCAAATAATTTTTACTTAGCTGCCGGATATAACCATAGACGGCACAAAGAAATGATGATTGAGGGCTATAGAAGTTTAGCTGGTTTTTCATTTGGAGGAGGATTGAAATTGTATAAGTTCCACGTAGGTTTTGGTATGACCCAATTCCAAGTGGGAAATTATGCCTATCAATTTTCTATCAGCACTTCTTTAAGTGAGTTTTCAGGAATTTGAATATAAAAAATAACCGGTTTTTTATATGAAGAATAAAATTATTGTAGCAATTGACGGTTTTTCATCTTGTGGAAAAAGCACAATGGCTAAAGAATTAGCCAAAAGT
>LR026962.1:34097-87515 GCA_900498215.1 uncultured Paludibacter sp.
TAATAGATAATTCCCACCTTACCCTTGACGAACAACAAAAAATCCTGCAAACATTATTTGATGAAAGAACGTTTTAATACGCAAACGTAAATAATCAAATAAAAAATCCAATGTCAAATATAGAAATAGACGAAAAGTCCGGCTTTTGTTTTGGAGTTGTAAATGCCATCAAAAGAGCTGAGGAAGAACTTGCTAAAGGCGAAACCCTTTATTGCTTGGGAGATATTGTTCATAACGGACAAGAAGTAGAACGCCTTTCTAAAATGGGAATGATCACCATCAATCATGAACAATTGAAAAATCTTCATAACGTAAAAGTGCTTTTTCGCGCCCATGGAGAACCTCCTTCCACTTATGAAATTGCTAAAAAGAACAATATCAACTTGATTGACGCTTCGTGTCCTGTAGTATTGAGACTGCAGAAGAAAATAAAAACNTCTTACGATATTATTCAAAAAGAGGAACAAATTCTTATTTACGGTAAAAAAGGACACGCAGAAGTAATAGGTTTATTGGGACAAACAAATGACAATGCTATTGTAATTGAAAATGAAGATGATTTGAATAAAGTGGATTTCTCAAAAAATATTCATCTTTTTTCTCAAACCACCAAACCATTAGATGGTTTTAATCACCTCGTAACAACCATTTCAGAGAAAATGCAGCCAAATGCAGAATTTAAATATTCTGATACAATTTGCCGTCAGGTTGCTAATAGAATGCCAAATATTGCTACCTTTGCAGAGAAAAACGACATCGTTTTATTTGTAAGCGGGCAAAAAAGTTCCAATGGAAAAGTGTTGTTTGAACATAGCAAAAGAATCAATCCAAACACTTATTTTATTTCCGAACCGGAAGAGGTGGACGCTTTAAATTTAGACACCTCAAAAAAAATTGGAATTTGTGGAGCAACTTCTACTCCGCGTTGGTTAATGGAAGAAGTTGCAGAACGAGTCAGAAATATTCAAAAAGATAATTAGATTGCGAAAAGTTAGATTTTAGGTTACCAATAATGGCTATAATCTATTATTTCAAAATATGAAATTCAGTAATCTAATAATCTNACATAATTCATAACAATCTAATAATCTTAACTATATGGAATACAATCTTAAATGTATTGGTATACTTACTTCAGGAGGTGATTCTCCCGGTATGAATGCAGCTATCCGCTCCGTAACCCGTGCTGCAATATTCAATGGAATACGAGTTAAAGCTATTTATCGGGGTTATAAAGGACTTATATCGGGCGAAATTAAAGAATTTCAAACCCAAAACGTAAGTAATATTATTCAGCAAGGCGGAACGATTCTAAAAACNGCCCGCTGTATGGAATTTATGACATACGAGGGAAGAAAAGTTGCCTATGATAATATGAAAAAGGAAGAAATCGATGCATTAATAGTAATTGGCGGAGATGGAACTTTTACAGGAGCAAGGATTTTTGCACAAGAATTTAATATTCCTATTATTGGACTTCCCGGAACAATTGATAATGATTTGTTTGGAACCGATTCCACTATTGGTTACGATACCGCTTTGAATACTATCATTGACGCTGTTGATAAAATCCGTGATACAGCTTCTTCACACGAGCGATTGTTTTTTATAGAAGTGATGGGACGTGATGCAGGTTTTTTAGCTCTTAACAGTGCGTTGGCATCGGGAGCGGAAGCGGCAATTATTCCGGAACGTGAAACAAAAGTAGACCAATTGGCAGAATTGATTCAAAACGGTTTCCGTAAATCAAAAAACAGTAGTATTGTCATTGTTGCAGAAAGCGAAATTACAGGAGGTGCACAAGGGNTGGCAGAACGTATGCGCCGTGAATATCCCGAATATGATGTGCGTGTAACAATTCTCGGACACATACAACGTGGCGGTTCTCCTACAGCTTACGACCGTATTTTGGCAAGCCGAATGGGAGTAGCTGCTATCGATGCTTTACTTGACGAACAACGCAGTATTATGATTGGTATCGTAAATGATGAAATTGTACATGTTCCTTTTACAAAAGCTATTAAAGACGATAAACCGGTAAATGAAAATTTATTAGGAATAGTTCAGATGTTATCAATTTAATCAAAAAATTGATGAGAAAATATTTTTTTATAATATTATTATTAAATCTGTTTCATTTTTCTGAAGCGTGTACAACAGCTGTTATTTCAGGTAGATGTACAACTGATGGCAGACCGATTATGTGGAAACTGCGTGATGCCGATGAATTAGAAAATTGTATGAAATTCTTCAATGATGGAAAATATACTTACATTGGTTTAATAAATTCGAAAGATATAAAAGGAGAAAATGTTTGGGGAGGTTCTAACAGCCAAGGTTTTTCTATTATGAATAATGCGTCCTATAATGTGAATTTAGAAGATGAAATTGAATTAAAGGACCAGGAAGGACGTTTTATGAAACTTGCTTTGCAGAAATGTGCTACATTGGATGATTTTGAAAAATTACTCGAAACATATCCGAAACCTCGTGGTTTAGCGGCTAATTTTGGTGTTATTGACGGACAAGGTGGAGCTGCTTATTATGAGGTGAATAATTATACTTATACAAAATATGATGCTAATGATATCAATATTGCTCCAAACGGATATTTAGTGCGTACTAATTTTTCTTTTAGCGGGAAAAAAGATATGGGTTACGGTTTTATCCGTTATCAAACAGCGGAGGAAATCTTTGCGAAAGCGTATAATGACCATGATTTGAACTATCAAACTGTTATACAGGGATTTGCACGTTGTTTTTATCATCCGGTGCTGAATGTTGATTATCGGGAAAAATATCAAAATGTGTCTTATGGTAAAAATTTTGTTACTTCCGATGATTTAATTACAAGACAAGGATCCGCTTCTTCTATCGTAGTGCATGGAGTTAAAAAGGGAGAAATAACTGATTTAACAACTATATGGATATTAGTCGGTTTCCCTGAAACTTGTGTAGCTGTCCCGGTTTGGATAAGAGGTGGAGAAAATCTGCCCTGGGTGCTGAGTTATAATTCGGACATAAAAAACAGTCCTTTGAACAAAGCTGCATTGAATTGGAAAGCAAAATGTTATCCTATAGGTCGTTCTGACGGATATCATTATTTGAATATAAGCGAACTGTTCAATAAGGAAGGTATGGGCTTTATCCAAAAGATTGAACCTTTTGAAAAAGTTATTTTTACCGATACTGAAAATAAACTTACAGAATGGAGAAAAATAACACCTGCGAAACAAAAAATAGAGAATTTTTATAAGCAAATAGACGATAAAATTATTGGTTTTTATTCTATTAAATAATATTGATGTGCTATGAAATCTATACTCTTCGTTTGTTTGGGAAATATTTGCCGTTCACCGATGGCGGAAACAATTTTCAATAAAGTTGTGAAAGAGAATGGCAAATCAGTACAATTTCAAGTAGATTCGGCGGGATTATTGGATTATCACGAAGGTGAAGAAGCTGACTTTCGTATGCGTGCTCATGCGAAAACAAGAGGATACAACATTACACATCGCTCGCGACCTGTCATTCACAAGGATTTGGAAGAATTTGATTACATTATTGGAATGGACGAACAAAACATCCACCAATTGAACCGTATGGCAAAAACTTCTGAAATTCAACTTAAAATTCATAAAATGACAGATTTCGGTAAAAATATGCAAGCTGAAAGTGTTCCTGATCCTTATTATGAAGGCGATAAAAGTTTTGAATATGTGATAGATTTATTGGAAGATGCTTGTCAGGGACTTTTTGAATATTTGAACAAATAAAATATTTCAAGTGTTTAATAATATGATAATGAGAACAATTATGTACGTTCTTTTTTCTGTTTTTATAATACTTAAAATATTTAATTATGAAAAAATTATTTTTCCCTCTGTTTATTCTGCTCTTAATATTTACTTCTTGTAAAAAAGATGAACCTGTTTTAGGCACTGTAACGGTTTCGCCTACGTCTGTAAATCTCACATATAAACAAACTGTCGATATCGTTCCTACATTCAGTCAAGTTGGGATAGCCAAAGATAAGCAATATACTTGGAAAACGGATAATGACACGATTGCTTCAGTCGCAACTGTTCTTGGTGGAAACGGAAGAGTAACGGCAAATCGTGTAGGTTCTACTATTATAACTTATGCTGCTACAGATGGTTCGTTATCTGCAAAATCAACAATAACTGTTGATCCACGTTCAAAAATAATTGGAAATATTTATTTCAAAAAAGGAGCAGATAAATCAGTGGTATTGGCACAAGAAGTAGGAAGCGAGAACTTAAGTGAATCAACCGGATTATTTTTTGTTTTTGACCGAACTCCAACAAGTACAGTAAAAATAATAAGAGTAATTTATCAATTTGATTCAAATAATAAACTTGTTGCAAGTTATGCTGCCCTTGAAGATAATACAACAAACAGAACATTAGTTCAGCAATACTTGGAAGAACGTTTTGAATTGACTTCTACTATAAAAAATCAGATTAGCTACTATAAAGCAGATGTCGGTCCCCTTTATATGTTTGAAACAAATACAATGATTGGTGCATTTATTGATAACAATCCTAACACAGGACTTCCTTCTGGGCTAACCTATGCTTTAGGTGTAAAGATTGTAGACAAATCTAATATGTAAAATTACAGGAATTTTTTCTGGATTTAAATAAAAAAACAGCAGATAGTTTATTTAATAATCTGCTGTTTTTTTGTATAAATTTGTTTAGAGTTTTATTCGAATAATTTCTCAAATATAATGAAATAAGTTTTCGTTTACGATTCCAACCAATTTTTTATAAAATCTTCTTTATCAATAGTAAATTTTGGTTGGGAAAGATGATTTTCTGCAATGGGAGAAATAGGAAATGCCATGAAATTCCAATTCGCAGGTTTACCGAAATAATTGTATGCCAAACGATTTGCAGACCATTCTGTCCAAGTATTTTGGTGATTTACAAGATGTTTCCGGCTATTTTTTGCGCTCTTCAAACTATCAACAGCAATGTTTTTCCAAAACAACCAAAAACCCCATTTTCGAAATTGAAGAATATGTCCAAATTCGTGGCGTAGCAAATCTATATCGTTTTCATAACCTTTTCCCACAAAAATTCCTAACCATGGAATAGTTACTGCCGCTCCGTGTTTAAAATAACCAAAATTGAGCTTGAATATAGGAATACCTTCAAATTTCATTTTTTTAAAATATGCACAAACAAAGATAATTTATTTTCCACCAAAAAACTGTATTTTTGTAGAGTAAAGTCGAAGAAATCGCACACAATAAAGCATTACAAATTTTATGCAACATTCAAAATTTTATACGCAACGAGAAGAAAAAGCCAACTATCTGACTCACGCTTTTGGAGTGGCTTTGGCAATTTTTGGTACAATCCTTTTATTACATAAAGCTATACTTGTTAAAAATGGTTGGGCGATATTAGCTTATTCCATTTTTGGATTTGGTATGATTATCTGTATGCTTTCCTCTACTGTTTATCATTATATTCAGAAGCCCGAAATAAAATCTGTTTTGCGCCATTTTGACCATGGAAGCATTTATGTTTTGATTGCATGCAGTTATTCACCTTTTAGTTTAATTTTACTGCGAAACGAAGGTCTTTGGGGATGGGGACTTTTTGCGCTGGTTTGGCTGATAGCCTTGGTTGGAATTGGGTTTAATTTTCGTACTATGAAAGCCAACAATCATATAAAAACAACTTCTTATGTATTAATGGGATTAACCGCTCTTATTGCCATTAAACCTTCCGTCGAAATTGCAATGGCAAAAAACTGTCTTCCTGTACTGTATTGGATTGGAATTGGAGGCGTGTTTTATATTATTGGTTCAGTGATTTATGCGTTGGCAAAACGTGAATTTGTACACGCAATTTTTCACGTGTTTGTGTTGTTGGGTTTAATTTCACATATTTATGCGGCTTATTTAATTCCGCTGTAAGGTTTCTATTTCTTTTTTCTTATAATATTTTCGTATAAATTTATCCACTCATTTACGTTGACTTTTTTTGCCAGTTCCGCAATAAGTTCATACGGTATGTCTTCCGGATTTTTAAAACGAATACAACCTTTTCCCATATCCAATTTTGTTTTGCAGTGTTTAGGATATTCTGTTTGAAACCATTCCAATAAGTTAGGATCAGCATAAATTGCCATATGATGTAAAGCTATGTAGTTTTTCTGTGAAGCAAGCATAATGAAAGGCAAAGGCACTTTGGGTTTTACCGCATATCCTGCGGGATAAATAGAATAAGGGACAATATATCCAATCATTCCATAACTTATTTCTTCTTCGTATCCTTCAGGAAGATTTCCTTTCAGAGTTTTGCGCAGTTTTTGAATAATTTCCTTTCTATCTTCAGGAAGTTCTGCTATATATTGTTCGGGAGTTTCTGCTTTGGATATCATAATAAAATTCTTATTGTTTCTGTAAAAATAAAACTATATTTTAAAACAAAAAATAGCAGAATAAGTTCCGCTATTTTATTTTTGTATTATTAAGATTTATTTGTGATGGAAAGTTTTTTTCAATCTCCTTGCCAAAATTTTATTTAAATCCTTGTCTTTAACAGTATACGTGTTTAACAGGAGCATAGGTGCGATAATTCCAAAAGCCAGTCCTAGAGTAATAAACCCTGTTTTCAGACCTTTATTTATGGTTTCTGAAATCAGTTCGTTTTGCAGCATAATATCACCCGGGGAAGTTACAATTTTCATTAATCCAATCATAAATTGGTAACCATATTTTCCCGGAATCATATTTATTACCGCAGGAATAGTAAATACGATAGGAGGTGTGTGTACAACGTGAGAAAAATATACCGCTAAAAATCCTACGGCAAAAGCTCCTAATGAAGCCGCTACAACATCTACACCAGGCATAATGGTTTGCATCAACGCCAATTTAATCATAAACCCGATGCCGCCTAAAAGTGCGACAATCCATAATGCACGACGCGGTGTGTTAAACAACATTGCAAAACCAAGGGAAACAATCATAGATAAAACGATTTCTTCCCAAATTTCCGAAATGATATTAAAGAGTGGATCCATAACCGAACGTAATTAATGAAAGAAAAAATCCAAGTGCAATCATAAAAATAAGCATTGCAGCAGAAGCAAGTTTTGCTAAACCGGAAACAATGTGTCCCGATAATAAATCAATAAATCCATTAATAAGTGGAACTCCCGGAATTAGCCACAAAACACAGGCAGCAAGTCCGTTATTTAAAGGAGAAATTCCAAATAAGTGAAATATATTTACCACAGATACAGAAATAAATGCTGCAAAAAGCCAAGTAATAAAGGAATTGAATTGATGTTTTTGAAAATAATTTCTACCGAAAAGCCCAATCAAAGTAGCTAAAAAAGCTATGAAAAATTCCAAATAAGTGCCGCCAAAAATTCGTGCCAAAGCTCCGCCAGCCAACGATACAAATAAATACATTAAATATTTATTATAACGCGGTATTTTTTTTATCCGTTCCACTTCATCTTCTATTTGCTCCACCGATAATTTTTGTTCTACAACTTGCCAGGAAAGAATACTAATATCGGAAACAATAGAAAAATGTACACCGTATCCCGGAATCATTTTCACTATAGTTTGTTTTTCTCCTGTTTTATTGTCACTCACCGTAAGAACAACAGCGGAATAGGAGTAAAAAATATTGCAGTCGTATCCCAATCCATTTGCAATTCGGCTCACATTACGTGATACACGTCTTGTATTTGAACCGTTAGACATAAGAAGCGTAGCAACATCTGCCAACAACTGCGTTACTTGTTCTAATTTATCGGAAACTTTCTCCATTTCAAATAAAAATTACATTATCCGTAAATTTCTCTTTTTGCTGCCAATAAGGTGTTTTTCATCAATGCAATACGTGTCATTAATCCAACTCCACCCGGAACAGGCGAAATGTATGAACATTTTGGAGCAACATTTGTAAAATCCACATCGCCTTTAAGTTTAAATCCTGATTTTGTTTCGGTAGAAGCAACTCGAGTTGTTCCCACATCAATGATCACAGCTCCTTCTTTTACCATATCAGCTGTTAAAAACTCAGGACTTCCGAGTGCGGCAATAATGATATCGGCTTGAAGTGTAATTTCTTTCAAATTTTTTGTACGGCTATGGCAAACGGTAACCGTAGCATCACCCGGATTGGATTTTTGCATCATCAGTAAAGCTATCGGTTTTCCTACGATATTACTTCTTCCGATTACCACGCAATGTTTCCCTTGCGTAGGAATTTCATAACGTTTCAACAATTCTATAATTCCTGAAGGAGTTGCAGAAACATAACATGGCAAGCCAATAGACATTCTCCCTACGTTAATCGGATGAAAACCGTCTACATCTTTTTTGTAATCAATCGCTTCAGTTACTTTTTGTTCCGAAATATGTTTTGGTAATGGCAGCTGAACAATAAATCCATCAATTTCATCATTCTTATTTAATTTTTCCACCTCCTTCAACAATGTTTCTTCTGTTACATCGTCTTCAAAACGAATAAGTGTAGACGTAAAACCACAATCGGCACAATCTTTTACTTTTCCTGCCACGTAAGATTCACTACCGCCATCGTGTCCCACAATTATAACTGCTAAATGGGGAGCACGTTTTCCTTGCGCAATCATTGATTTTACTTCTTCTGCTATTTCTGCTTTAATTTGTTGCGAAACGGCTTTTCCGTCAATAATCTGATACATGTTTTATTGAATTAAAAAGTGCCAATTTGCACATTGCATATTGGCACATTGAATTTATCTTTTCTTCTTAAATTTCGGCAATCCTTGTTTTACGGTTGCCATACGCATCATCTTACTCATCTGGTCGAATTGTTTCAGAAGTCGGTTTACTTCTACAATCGTTGTTCCGCTTCCTTTTGCAATGCGGTTTTTACGGCTTCCGTTCAACGACGAAGGATTCTGACGTTCGTAAGGTGTCATGGATTGAATAATAGCTTCAATTCCTTTAAAAGCATCATTATCAACATCCAAGTCCTTGATTTGTTTTCCTACACCCGGAATCATCGAAGCCAGGTCTTTTATATTTCCCATTTTCTTTATTTGCTGAATTTGGGACATAAAATCATCAAAATCAAATTGATTTTTTGCTATTTTTTTGCTGATTCGGCGCGCTTCTTCTTCATCGTATTGTTCCTGAGCACGTTCTACCAACGAAACAATATCACCCATTCCTAAAATACGATCAGCCATACGTTCCGGATGGAAGACGTCAAGTGCGTCCATTTTTTCGCCCGTTCCGACAAATTTTATCGGTTTATTCACTACGGAACGAATAGAAAGTGCAGCTCCACCTCGCGTATCTCCATCTAATTTAGTGAGAATAACACCGTCAAAATCAAGTTTGTCATTAAATTCTTTGGCAGTATTCACAGCATCTTGACCGGTCATTGAATCAACTACAAACAGAATTTCCTGCGGATTGATTGCTTTTTTGATGGCGGTAATTTCGTTCATCATCTGTTCATCAATTGCCAAACGTCCTGCAGTATCCACAATTACCACGTCATAACCCATCTTTTTCGCGTGTGCAATGGCTTCTTGCGCAATGATTACCGGATTTTTTTGCGCTTCGTCAAGGAAAACNGGGACACCGATTTGTTCGCCCAGCACTTTTAATTGTTCAATNGCAGCAGGACGATAAACGTCTCCNGCAACCAATAAAGGATGTTTCCCTCGTTTGGTTTTCAGTAAATTCGCAAGTTTTCCGGAGAAAGTTGTTTTACCCGAACCTTGCAAACCAGACATTAAGATTACAGCCGGATTGGCTTTCAAATTAATATCGACACTACTTCCGCCCATCAGTTGTGCAAGCTCATCGTGAACGATTTTCACCATCAATTGCTGCGGTTTCAACGCTGTAAGCACATTTTGACCGATAGCTTTTTCTTTTACGGTTTCGGTAAATGTTTTTGCCGTTTTGAAGTTTACGTCGGCGTCCAATAATGCCTTACGAACTTCCTTCAGCGTTTCAGCAACGTTGATTTCGGTGATTTTACCTTCGCCTTTCAGTATCTTAAACGANCTGATTTATTGAGATTTGTAGATACGTTGCTCTTTTAATCCCGTGGGGATGAAAGTCTGCCTGCGGCATACAAGTTTGATAATAAGTATAAGTATCTGGTATTTATAAAGTTCCGCAAGAGCGAAATGAATAATTTATTAAAAAACTCAGATGACTTCAATTTGGAAATGTTATTCGATTATTACCATTGGAATAAAAAATTGGGGAAACTATTCCCCAATGCTTAAAACTTGGTAATTAATTGATTGCTTCACGATAATCGCAAATACCGTTGTTGTTTTTGTCCACATAATTGGCGTGATAACCTCTACCATTATGAATTCCTCTACCGTAACCTTGTCCACGTCCTTGTCTGCTTGTGCCATTTTCGTAATGGTCGCAAACGCCGTTCTTATTGGCATCTACAAAATTACGTCCTCTACCATTTCTCATTCCATAACCGGTTCTGTTTCCACTACCCGTTCCGTTCCGNAACNCTTTTCTTCCATTTGAGTTGGGATTACCAGGTGTTCCGTTTTCGTAGTTATCACACACACCATTGTTGTTTTTATCTACAAAAGCAGGTCCGGTCTGAGTCGTTTTTTCAACTTGTTTTTTTTCTTCTGTTTGAGTTTTACTTTGAGTTTGAGCTGTTGCTATGCCTGACACTGCAATTAATGCCAATGTCAATATGAATTCTTTTGTTTTCATTGTTTAAAATTTAATTTGAGTTATTATTATGATTATATCCGCGTTCGTAACCTTGTCCGCGGCGATGTCTACCTCCACTTCCGTTCCGCAGTACATTATTGGCGCCATCTTGATAAAAAAGCGGTTCGAAAGCGTTTTGTAGTTTTATTGTTTGTTCTTCTTCACATATATCTTTTAAATTAAGATAAAAAACATTAATCTGATGTTTTAATTCGGCATGATGTTCGCCTATTTCTTTAGTCAGTCTATTTATTTCCAAAGTATCAACTTTTGGTTTATTCAGTTCAACGAACATTTGGTGTTTCATAGAATCAAGCTCAAAAATCAATGAGTTTGCATTCATTTGAAAGGAGTGATTCAAGTCTCTGAATTTATTCATTTGGTCATTATTAAAGTTAAGTTCATGACGAAAAAATCGTCCGTTTAACGGAGTTTGTCCTTGTCCTGTAATAATAACTGTTTCAGCATCTTTTTTTTCCTGATAATTATGGTATAAAATTGTACCTATAGTTGTCAAATTAAGCAATGCTAACAGTGCGATGACCCATATTAATATTTTATTTGTTTTATTCATAATCTCCAGAAATATAAAGATTTAGATTTTCAATTTGAGAATCGTTGATGTTTAATGCAGTATAATTGGTCGTTTCCTTATTATCATAAATTCTGCCAATACCAATACCTATTATTATAACNAGTACAAAGCTANCNGCCACTGNTAACGATCTCAAAAAGTACACTTTACTTTTTNTNGGAGCTTGTTCTGCTTCTATTTTCGTCATAATCCTTGTTGAAAGGAATGGATTTGATTTTAACCTTTTTTCCTCTTCAATCATTTCATTTATGAAATCTTCTGTTTTCATTTTTTGGATTATTTTATTTTGTTAGACAATTGTTTTTCTTTTTTCCTACGATANATGTTTCAACTTGTTCTTTAAATTACTTTTTGCCCGTTGCAATAACTGTTCTACTGCACCTTCCGTAGTTTCCATAATTTCTGCTATTTCTCGTTGTGGTAAATCTTCGTATTTGCTCAACACAAATGCAGTTCGTTGTTTCTCGGGTAAACTGTCAATGGCTTTTCTTATTATTGTGGTTCTTTCATTGCTTTCCAACTGTTGATGGGCGTCCTTATCGCTTGTGGAGAGATTCAAAAGAGATTTCAGATTATCGCCGGCATTGGTAAAAAAATTACGGAGTTTATTTTTATTCACAAAATTGATGCTCATATTCAGTGTAATACGATAAAGCCACGTTGCAAATTCCGACTTTCCCTGAAAAGATGATAACGAACGAAATACTTGAATAAAAACATCCTGCGTGATGTCTTCGGCATCTTCTTTGGAATGCACAAAGCCCATAGCTGTGCGAAATACCATTTGTTGGTGTTTTTCAATCAACTCCTTAAACAATGCGCTATTTCCAGCTAATATTTCTTGTNTTATTTGCTCGTCGGACATTTCTGTTTTTAGTGCTTTTTTTGACAAGTTAGACAAAGAAACAAAAAAAATCCTACGTTTGTCATTNGTTTTTAAAAATTTAATCGGCTGAATCTTTAAAAAGCTCAGCCGATTAAAAACTAACATTTGATTTATATTACAATCTTATTTGATTTGTGTATAAATCTTCTGTTGAAGTCAATATCCCGTTCGGGACAAATGTTTTATAAGTAATATGTATTTTTAATTGCAGATTTTGAACATTCCGTTCCGAAAAATTTTTAGTATAAAATCCGGGAATTTCTTCACTTTTCAACAAAAAAACCTGCACTTCAGATTCTCCTTTTCGCAAATGAATACCGCTATTTTTATCAAAACTAATAAAATATAATTTGGAAGAGTTTCCTACCGGTTTTCCGCTTCTATCATAAGACAAAGCCATGGCATACGAAGTGGACTGTCCTAACTGTTTTCCTTGAGATGAAAGGCGGCACATATCGCTTATAATAATGGAATTGTTGCTTTTATTTGTAATGGTAAGCTTAATCCAAGTAAGATTCCCGTCCGGAACTTTCTCTATACGGGTTTTAACAGCNCTTTGTTGCGCTGAAAGACCTGAAAAAGTAAAAATCAGGATAAAAGAGAAAAAAANTTTTTTCATTTTTAANGAAAAAAGAAGGTTAAAANGCTATTATTATAACTTGTTTTTAAAATAATTATTTTCAGAAAAAGCTAAATTAACAATAAAAAAGNCCGATTGTAAAAACAACCGGACTTAACACAAAAAGTGTGCAATTTTTTATTAAAAGCGTTTACCTNAGGTAATACCTACTCTTGGGTATGCATCTTCCACTCTGTTTACAAAAACTCTTCCAACGCCCAGACTAAATTCTCCCACCCAGTTATTTTTAGATAGGAATTTATAACCGCCGGCTACGCCTATACCAAGTCCCGAATAGTATTTACTTTCCGTTATGTAAGAAGTTTCAGAATAATTATAATTTAATGATTTTTGCAATACGAGCCCCATATTTCCTTCAATATAAAAACCTGTTGCGGGATTATCGTCCCCAAAATACAAACGTCCGTAAGGTAAAATAAGTGCACGGATTCTACTATCTTCAACATTTTCAAGAGAAGCTGCCATAGCTAATCCTACTCCAAAATTATCTTCAACAAATCTTTCGTAGTTGATTTCGGGTAAACCGGCTACAGATTCTAATAAATTTAAACGAATTTCATTCTTTGGATGAAATGAAGAAACGTTTTTTGTCTCTTGAATAACGTATTGAGATTGTTGTGCGTATGCTGTTAATCCTAAAAGCATAAAAAAGATAAAATATCTTATTTTNTTCTTCATAGCATTATCTTTTTGGAATAGAATTTTATCAACTATTCTCCGTTCATCGAAATCAAGAATTCTTCGTTGTTATCGGTTCTTTCCATTCTTTCTTTCAAAAATTCCATTGCTTCAATGGAGTTCATATCCGATAAATAACGTCGTAAAACCCACATACGATTTAATGTTTCTTGGTCGAGAAGCAAATCATCACGGCGCGTACTGGAAGCCATAATGTCCACAGCAGGGAAAATACGTTTGTTGGAAAGCTTGCGGTCAAGTTGAAGTTCCATATTTCCTGTCCCTTTAAATTCTTCAAAAATTACTTCATCCATTTTTGAGCCGGTTTCAGTAAGAGCAGTAGCAATAATGGTTAAACTTCCGCCGTTTTCAATATTGCGAGCCGCACCAAAGAAACGTTTTGGTTTGTGCAGTGCATTTGCATCTACACCACCCGAAAGAACTTTACCTGATGCGGGTGAAACAGTATTGTAGGCACGAGCCAATCTGGTAATTGAATCTAAAAGAATAACCACGTCTTGTCCGCATTCAACCATTCTTTTTGCTTTTTCGTGTACCATTGCCGCAACTTTTACGTGTCTTTCAGCCGGCTCATCAAAAGTAGATGAAATGACTTCGGCTTTTACGCTGCGAGCCATATCGGTAACTTCTTCGGGGCGTTCGTCAATNAAAAGTACAATCATATATACTTCAGGATGATTAGCGGCAATTGCATTTGCTATTTCTTTGAGTAAAACCGTTTTACCTGTTTTTGGTTGCGCAACAATTAAGCCGCGTTGACCTTTCCCGATGGGTGAAAATAAATCGACAATACGTGTGGAAAGCATATCGTTTTTTCCCATATTCAACACAAACTTTTCATCAGGGAAAAGCGGAACGAGATGTTCAAATGGAACGCGGTCTCTAACATATTCAGGTGAACGACCATTAATTTGTAAAACGCGTACCAGAGGAAAATATTTTTCGCCTTCTTTTGGAGGACGGATGGAACCTTTAACCGTATCGCCTGTTTTTAACCCAAATAGTTTAATTTGTGACTGAGATACGTAAATATCATCGGGTGAAGAAAGATAATTGTAATCGGGTGAGCGAAGAAAACCGTAACCATCGGCAAGAATTTCAAGAGTGCCGGTGCCTTCTAAAACTTCTTCAAAATCAAACGACTTTTCTTTTTCCACTTGTGAATGTGGAGTGAATTTTAGTCTGTTGTTTTTTTGATTTTGAGGATTTGGGTTTTTTTGTCCCGGTTTTGGGTTTTGTGTTTGAATTTGTTCCTGATTTTCAGCAGTAACCGTTTCAGAAATTTCGGTATTTTCTTGTTTTTTTGCAACCGATGCTGCTTCGGGTTGAATTTTGCTTTCAGTTTTAACTTCAACAACAGCAGGTATTGGTTGTTGCTCTTCTTTTACCTTATCGGTTTTCTTTTTCCCTTTTGGTTTTTTATTTTCATTAGGTTTGGCTTCTTCTTTTTTTACCGGCTCGGTTACTTTTGTTTCTTTTGTTTTTTTAGGTTCAACCTTTTCTTTCGGTTCTGTTTTTTCAGCTTGTACGGGAGCCGAAGTTTGATTGGTTGTGTAAACTTTTTGTTGTTCGTTGTTCTTTTTGGGTATAATTCGCATTCTTTTTTTCTTTTCTCCTTCTTGATTTTCGTTGCTGGCGGTTTTGCGCTGAGCNTTTACTACTGCTTGCTGGTCAAGAATATCATAAACTAATTTGTCTTTTGAAGCGGATGCGGATACTTTTAATCCTAATTCGTTTGCAATTTCTTTCAACTCGGAAAGGTCTTTGGCATTTAATTGCAGAATATTATAATTTGTCATAAAATAAAGTTGTAAAACTTACAGAAAGGTGCCTCACAAATGAAGCGTTCAATTAAAAATCAATTATTAAATATGTAATATTGAAGAATATACAATAGCCGGACGACTATTTTTGTACAAGTGACGGCGCAAAGATAATACTATATTTTGGATTGTCAAAGTAATTTTAAAATTTTTTCATAATAATTAATCTAAAACAAAAAAAGATTAATTTCAGAGTTTTATCATCTTTTAAACGAAATTTCAAATATATTTTTGGTTTTTCCGTCNATTTTAAATCGATTATCTAAGCGCATTCCTACAATCCAAACGATTTTTTCACCGGAAAGTAAAACAAATGTGTTTTGTTTTTCAAACAGATTCACTTTTTCATCAATCAAAAAATCACTCACTTTCTTTTTGTTTTTCATTCCAAAGGGATAAAAATAATCGCCTTTTTGCCATTTCCGGAATTTTAATGGAAATTGGAGCTTATCTAAATCGACTTGGATTTTATCCGGTTCTTTTGAAATCGTAAAATCGTTTTTATTTTCTTTTTTACTGAAAACGAGATGAATTGGCGAGTATATTTCAGTTGTATTTTCGGCTATTTCTATTTCAAAATCCGCAATTTCTTTTTCTTTTGATAAAATTAAATATTTACGGTCTTTGATAAGAGTAAAATCATCGGAATGGAATTTAAGACCGGACGTATCATTAAGATTTTCAATGATTTGCTCAATAATGTCGGAGTTAAACCTGTAGGGTTGTAAAATTTCAAAAAGCACGGTATTTACATCGGGTTGCAATTGCAGTTTTTCAATATCAATGTAAAAATGTCCGTTTTTTAAAAATGTGATTTCGGGCTTAATTTTTTCGATATTGTTTTGAAAAACTTTCCACGTTCCTTGCATTCTTTCAATGGTTTCAGTGAGAGTTTGGCGTATGGAAGGATTAAATTCCGCCAGCAAAGGAAGCAGTTCAAGCCGAATTTTATTTCGCAGAAAATCGGTATTTGAATTGGTACTGTCTGTTACAAAATTTAATTTGTTCTCACGAATATAGTTTTCAATCTCAAGTCGAGAACAGNANAGNANCGGACGAATTANNTTTCCGTTTTTGGNTTCTATTCCTTTCAAACCNCGCAAACCGCTTCCGCGTATCAAATTCATCAGAAAAGTTTCAATNGAATCGTCAGTGTGATGTGCAACAGCAATGGCAACTGCATTTTGTTCTTTTCGTAATTTTTCAAACCATTCATAACGTAAATCGCGCGCTGCCATTTCGATGGAAATTTTGTTCTGCCGCGCATATTCAATGGTGTCAAAATCAATTTTTAGTAATGGAATTTGAAAAGAATTTGCCAAATCTCTAACAAATTCCTCGTCTCTATTCGACTCTTCATTGCGAAGATGAAAATTACAATGCGCAACAATGCAATTGTACTCTAATGCGCACAAAATGTGCAACATGGCAACAGAATCTGCGCCTCCGCTCACACCAACAATTAAGCGTGATTTGGATGGAATATTGATATCTGTTTCAATAAATTGTTGAACTTTTTGTAACGTTTCCATTAAATTGAGTAATTTTGTTTGGCAAAGTTAACTAAATTAACCGTATTTCAAATAATGGATTATAATCAAGCCGTAGAATATCTGTATAATAGTTTACCTGTGTTTCATAACATTGGAGCNGCCGCTTACAAACCGGGGTTGGAAAATTCCATCCGGTTGATGAATGAATTTGGANATCCNCAAAANAGATATCGTANCATTCACGTTGCAGGAACAAATGGAAAAGGTTCCGTATCGCACTTTCTTTCGGCTATTTTACAGTCGGCCGGCTATAAAACAGGGCTTTACACTTCGCCTCATTTGGTAGATTTTGGAGAACGTATTCGCGTGGATGGAAAAATGATATCGCAAGAATATGTGATTGACTTTGTGAAAAATAACAAAGAATTACTCACCGATATAAAACCTTCTTTTTTTGAAACAACGATGGCAATGGCTTTTAAGTATTTTGCTGATTGCGAGGTAGATGTGGCTGTAATTGAAGTTGGTTTAGGAGGAAGATTGGACAGTACCAATATCATTACGCCCGAACTTTCTGTAATCACAAATATTAGTTTTGACCACATGCAATTTTTAGGAGATACGTTGGAAAAAATTGCAGCGGAAAAAGCCGGAATAATCAAACCGAATATACCGGTGGTAATCGGAGAAACATTGCCGGAGACTAAGCCTGTATTTGTTGAGAAAGCAAAAAACGAAAATGCTGAAATTATTTTTTCGGAAGAAATTAAATATGTAGAATTCATTGGTTATGAAGAGGATAAAATGATTCTAAATACACCGGATTACGAAAATCTGAGAGTTGGATTAACCGGAGAATATCAGTTAAAAAACATTGCAACTGTTCTAACTTGCGTTGATGAACTTTTAAAGCGCGGTTTNGCTATTTTTGAAGATGATATACGAAATGGCTTGNAGNATGTTTCTCAATTGACAGGATTGCAGGGAAGATGGCAAATTTTACAAAAAAATCCNACTGTTATTTTAGATACNGGTCATAATAAAGCCGGAATTGAATTTGTNGTTAANCAATTGAAAAGTNTGAAGTACAANANNTTGCNCATCGTTATCGGAATGGTAAATGATAAAGATATTTCAGNAGTANTGGCATTATTACCNAAAGATGCCGTTTATTATTTTACCAATGCTAATATTGAACGTGCCTTAAGCGCTGAAAAATTAAAAGAACAAGCCGAAAAATACAATTTGCAGGGAAACGTATATTCGTCAGTAGAACAAGGCGTTAAAACCGCTTTGGAAACTGCTGAAAAAAATGATTTGATTTTTATAGGCGGAAGTAATTTTGTAGTAGGAGAGGCGTTGGTTTTGTTTACTCACTCATAATTTTTCAATTTTTCACACATCAATTGAAGAAATTTCTACCATCAACTCATCTTTCATTACCGATTGTCCCGATTGTACGTGAATTTTGCGAATAACGCCGTTGCAAGGCGCGTTTATTTCATTTTGCATTTTCATTGCTTCCAAGCTTATAATAGGTTCGCCGGCATTCACCAAATCTCCTTCACTCATAAAAATATCCACAATTTTGCCCGGCATTGGCGCTTTTAAATCGTTTTTGTTTGGGTTATCTTTATCATTTTTATTTAAAAGTCCCTGGCGAAGATAAGAAAAGATAGATTCCAAACTGAATTTATATTCAATTCCGTTCACTTTTACAGTAATGCGGTTTTGGTCTTTTTGCGTAATTTCACAACGATATGTTTTTCCATTCATACTAAAAGTAGAATACATATTTTTGTGCTCTATGAATTGGATATCTTTTTCTTCACCATTTACTATCGGTTTCGATTCCTTCGGGATGTATATTTTAAACCGCTTTCCATTATCGCGCATAGCTATAAAAAGCCGTGATGCATCTCTTTTGTATACGTATGATGTTGCCATTTTTATTTGAATGGTTAAATGGTTGATTTGTTAATTGGTGTATAAGGAGCGATGATGTTTTAGTATATCTGCTATTATTTTATTGGCAAATTAACGAATTAACGAATTAACCAATACACTAATTAACTATTTATTAATTCTTTTATTTAGTACCCACACATTAAGCGATTGACTTTTAAACATAGGAGATTCTGAAGCTATTTGTAAATATTCTTTGGCGTACGTAATGGTTGCCGCTAACGCTGCAATTGTTTCATCATCTTCCGATTCCAGCATTTCAGGAACAAATGTATTATCTACCCAACGTGTTGTATAAGTAGCATTCACAAATTCAGGGCTTTTTAAAACTGTTCTGCAAAAAGGTATGGTTGTTTTCAAGCCGGTTAAACTGAATTCATTCAGTGCTGCAAGTGTTTTTTCTATTACATCCTTACGATTATTGCCGTGAACAATTATTTTTGCAATCATCGAATCGAAATACGGTGTAACTACCGATGCNTTTTTAACTCCGGTTTCAATGCGTATATGATCTCCCTGAGGAAAATGAATTCTCTCAATAAATCCTGTTTGCGGGCTGAAACGATTTTGAGGATCTTCCGTATTTACACGGCATTCAATTGCCCAACCGTTAAAATGAATATCATCTTGCGTGAGTGTTAATGTCTCGTCCAAAGCTATTTTTATCTGCCAATCAATTAGGTCAACTCCTGTAATCATTTCGGTAACAGGATGTTCTACCTGAATTCGGGTATTCATTTCCATAAAATAATACGAGCCGTCTTCATCAAGTATAAATTCAATTGTCCCGGCGGAATAATAACCGATATGTTTCGCAAATTTAACGGCTAATTCTCCCATCGCCTTTCTCTTTTCCGCAGAAATGCTTGCTGAAGGNGCTTCTTCAATCAATTTTTGATGTTTGCGTTGTAATGAACATTCTCTTTCTCCCAAATGAATAACGTTCCCATATTTATCTCCTAAAATCTGGAATTCAAGGTGTTTCGGGTTTTGAATGTATTTTTCAATAAACATATCGCCGTTACCAAAAGCAGCCAACGCTTCTTCAGACGCTGATTTAAAATTCCGTTCCATTGTTTCCGGTTTTTCCACAATGCGCATTCCGCGTCCACCTCCACCAGCCGATGCTTTTAAAATAACGGGATAACCGATTTTGTCTGCAAAAGTTTTGGCTTCGTTTGCGTCCGTAATTGCGCCGGGACTTCCGGGAACAAGAGGCATTCCAGCTTCGGCAGCCATTTTTTTTGCAACAGTTTTAACGCCCATGTTTCTTATTAATTCTGCTGACGGACCCACAAAAATAAGTCCGTTTTTAGAACAAAGTTCTGCAAAATCCGGATTTTCGGATAAAAAACCATAACCGGGATGAATCATATCTATTTTATGTTCCAAAGCCAGTTTCACTAATTTTTCCGGCTCCAGGAAAATAGCCTTGTCGCCCGTTGTTTCACGAGTAGGAATAATTTCATCGGCATATTCAAGATACATCGCATCGGGTTCTCTGTCGCATTGGATAACAACGGTAGTGATCCCCAGTTTTTTTGCGGAACGTATGATGCGAATAGCTATTTCGTTTCGGTTTACAATTAAAAGTCTTTTACTCATATTTTTTTGACTTTATAAACTTTACAAACACTATAAAGGTATATTTCCATGTTTGCGTTCAGGTGTATCGTATTGTTTATTGGAAAGAATTTCAAACGCAGTAATCAATATGTTTCGTGTTTGTGAAGGCATAATTACTTCGTCTATCATTGCCAATTCTTCCGCTTTGAACGGATTGGCAATTTCATTTTTATATTTTTCCGTTAATTCTTTTTCTAATTCCACTCNNTTTTCNGCTTTTGCNAATTCCGCTCTGTTTACAATTTTAATTGCTCCCGCAGGTCCCATNACNGCAATTTCAGCAGTAGGCCAAGCGAAATTNAAATCGCCTCCNATTCCTAAACTNTTCATNACNACAAATGCNCCTCCATANGCTTTTCGTGTGATAATTGTAATTTTAGGAACAGTCGCTTCGCAGAANGCATANANNAGTTTTGANCCGTTGCGGATAATTCCATTATGTTCTTGTTCCGTGCCGGGTAAAAATCCGGGAACATCTTCCAATACGAGCAACGGAATATTAAAAGCATCACAAAATCTTACAAAACGAGCAGCTTTTACACTCGCGTTTATATCCAATGTTCCTGCCATTACTTTAGGTTGATTGGCAATAATTCCGATGGTTTTTCCATCTAAACGGGCAAAACCAACAACAATATTTTGAGCAAATCTTTCGTGAACTTCAAAAAAACTGTCACTGTCGCACAAAATGTTGATGATTTCCTTCATATCGTACGGACGATTTGCATCGTCAGGAACAATTTTGTTCAGATATTCCTGTCGGTTTTCATAAAAATTCACCTCTTCGGACTCAGGAAGAGCATCGAAATTATTTAAAGGTAAATAGGAGAGTAGCTTACGTACGGCAATAATAGCGTGTTCTTCATCTTCATATACAAAATGAGCTACACCGCTTTTCTCGGCGTGCACATTTCCTCCGCCCAATCCATCCATTGTAATATCCTGATTTAAAACTTCTTTTACCACATCGGGACCGGTAACAAACATATACGAAGTTTGGTTGGTCATAATGATGAAATCGGTCATTGCAGGCGAATAAACCGCACCACCCGCAGCAGGACCAAGTATAACGCTTATTTGCGGAATAATTCCGGAAGATTTTACATTATTATGGAAAATTTTTGCATAAGCGGAAAGACTGTTGATGCCTTCTTGTATGCGTGCGCCGCCACTGTCAATTAATCCCACGCAAGGAGCGCCAAATTTTAGCGCCATTTCCTGCACTTTGGCAATTTTTAATCCGTGAGAAAATCCCAGCGAACCTCCCATTACGGTAAAGTCCTGAGCATAAGCAAATACGCTTCGTCCTTGAATTAATCCTCTGCCCACAATAACGCCATCGCCAAATGTAAGTCCTTTTTTACCAGTGGCTAATGCCGGTTCCACAAAAGAATTAAATTCAAAAAAACTTCCTTCGTCAAATAAAATATTTAATCGCTCGCGTGCGGTAAGTTTTCCTTTCAAATGCTGTTTTTCAACGGCGGTGGTCTCCATTTCTTCCAGCATTTTTAATCTTTTCTCAAAGATGTTTTTTTTGCTCATTTTTATATGTTTCTGATTTGTAAAGCGTTATATTTTGATATATAAAGACAGATATAACAATTATTTCCTATAACTTTAATAAAACAGATTATAAGTATGATTGTTCTTAACGTAGTATTGTTTTGATAAAAAAGGGGGACATTTTATAATAATATGTCTTTTTTTTGCAATTCTATCGAACAAAAATCCACATTAAAAAAATGACGACAAGCAAGGAGGGAAGCATATTGATAATTCTCATTTTTTTTATTTCCAAAATATTAATCCCTAAGCCGATAAGCAAAATTCCTCCCAATGCGGTAAGTCCTGAAATCATATCTTGGGTTAGAAATTCGCCCGCAAACATTGCAATTAACGTTATTCCACCCTGAAAAAGCAATAAAGGAATGGCAGCAAAAACCACCCCGACTCCAAATGCTGAAGCCAGCAAAGCTGCTGAAAACAAATCCATCAAAGATTTTGTATAAAGCAAGTCGGATGAAATGCCAAGACCTTCGTTAATTGAACCTATAATAGTCATAGAACCAATGCAGAAAAGTAAAAATGCCGTGATCAATCCCTCAGAAAAACGCTCGTTGCCTATTTTAAGTCGATATTTTAATCTTTCACTCATCTTCTCCGTGTGTTTCTCTAAATTCATCCATTCGCCTAATAATGAGCCGATTGCCAAAGCGGAGACTATAATCAAAATGTGCTGCATATTATATACCATCGAAATGCCAATGGCAATGGTAAACAATCCGATCGCTTGAAAATAAATGGTTTTCAAACGCTCCGGCATTCCTTTGTTAAGCAAAAGTCCGATGCTTCCGCCGATAATAACGGCTGCGGTATTTACGAGTGTTCCTGTCATTTAAGCCCCCTAAATCCCCCAAAGGGAAATATTTTATAGAATTTTTATGTGATTTGAATAACAAATATACGATAAAAAATAAATTTTGCCATTTGATGTGAATAAAAATATGTAATTTAGCGAATAAATTACTGCTGTAAATAAAAAAGTATGGCAATAAAAACGTCAATAAAACAATAAATCGCATAGCGACAATACAACTTTTAAACTCTTGAATTCATTTCTACACCGCATAGCGCAAGCATTTTACAAGGAATATCAGCATGATATTTCGGATTTTACATTTGTTTTTCCAAACAGGCGCGCAGGATTATTTTTTCAAAAATATTTGACGCAATTGATTGATAAGCCGTTGTTTTCGCCTGAAATTCTGACAATTAACGATTTGTTTTATTCTGCATCCGAACTGAAGGTGGCGGACAGAACCGATTTACTTTTTCGATTATATCGCATTTTCAAGCAGATAAGTAAACGCGATGAAACATTTGACACATTTGTTGGCTGGGGCGAAATGTTGCTCAACGATTTTGACGACGTTGATAAATATTTAATCGATGCAAAACAACTTTTTACTAATGTAACGGAATTGAAAGAAATCGATTTGCTTTTTAATCCGTTTTCAGAAAAACAAGTAAAAGCGTTGCAGCAATTTTGGGGACATTTTCTACCTGTAACCGAAGGAAAAACTCAAGAAGATTTTATTGCCGTTTGGAAAGTGCTGCTTGCTATTTACGAGCAATTTAGAAAAGAATTATTGAGTGAAAATTTAGCGGCGGAGGCTATGATTTTTCGTGAAGTAGCCGAAAAATTAAAAAACAATCAAAATATAGATGCTTTTCAGAATAAAAAGTTTGTTTTTATCGGTTTCAATGCATTGAATCCTTGCGAAAAAACGCTTTTGGAACAATTACAAAAAAACGGACAAGCCGATTTTTATTGGGATTATGAAGGCGGAAAATTAAAAGACAAAAATAATCCGGCTTCGATGTTTTTTGATGAAAACACATCTAATTTTCCTTCAAAATTAACCTTTCAAAAAGAGTATAATTTGTTGACAGATAAGAAAATAGAACTTATCTCTATTCCATCTGCGGTGGGTCAAACAAAAGAAACTTACCGGTTGTTGAACGAGATTTATTCTGCCGAAAGTAACAATAAAAATTGGATAGAAACGGCTGTGGTTTTGCCCGACGAAAATTTGCTTTTGCCTTTGTTGTATTCTTTGCCGCAACAAATTGAAAAAGTGAATATTACAATGGGTTTCCCGTTGAAATCAACTCCTGTTTCGGCATTTGTAGAGCATATTTTTGATTTGCAAAAAAGAAAACGCAAAACGACTGACAATGTTACGTTTTATTATCAAACGGTACAGCGTATTTTACATCATCCTTATATTCAAATAATTTGCGCTGATGATGCTGAAATGCTCTCTCAAAAAATTATTGATGAAAATAAAATTTTTGTAGAACAGTCGTATTTTTCGTCCAATGAACTGCTTGCAATGATTTTCACGCCTTGTGATGATTCTAAAAGTTTTCTCAATAATTTGTTGAAAATCCTCAAATATAATTATCTGATAATCAAAAAAATATCGGAAGAAAATGAAAAAAATATATTGGACGCCGAGTTTTTGTATCAATTCTACACAACGCTCAATCGTCTTAACGATGTGATGAAATTATCGGCTGCTGATGTGGAAATTTCAATCGATACGATGATTCGCATTATCAGACAATTAACAAACGGATTGACCATTCCTTTTGAAGGAGAACCGCTTGACGGATTGCAAGTTATGGGAACGCTCGAAACGCGCGGTTTGGATTTTGAAAATATCATTATTTGTTCGTTTAACGAAGGTATTTTTCCTAAAAAAAACCGTTCAAACAGTTTTATTCCTTATAATTTACGAAAAGCGTTTGAGCTGCCTACTACCGANAAGCAAGATGCNATTTCGTCNTATAATTTTTATCGTTTAATTCAGCGTGCAAAACGTCTGTTTTTTATTTATGATGAGCGTACTGAAACGGGTCAAACCGGTGAAGTGAGTCGTTTTGCGTATCAGCTTCAGTATCATTACGGTGTAAAATTAGATATGAAAAATGCGGCGTACGATATTCATTTTCCGGAAGCCAAACCTATTTCGGTAAAAAAATCGGATGACATTCTGGAAAAGTTGCAACGATTTATCTCTGGAAATGAATATGCAAAAGCGCTTTCGGCAAGTTCGCTGAATAATTATATTGATTGTCCGTTGAAATTTTATTTTTCGCAAATTGAAAAAGTGGAAGAAGCCGACGAAGTGACTGAAAATATTGAGGCAAGTATGTTTGGAACGCTTTTACACAAAGTGATGCAAGATATTTATGAGCCGTTTGAAGGAAAACCGGTGAATTCCAATGATTTGGATGAAATTCTAAAGAATCCGTTTTATATTGACAAACTGATTCGGAAGGCATTTGCCAAAGAGTATTTTAGAAAGGAAAACGCTGAAATTCAGTTAGAAGGAAATTATTTGATTATCGGGAAAGTGATTGAAAAGTACGTAAAACAAATGTTGGAGTACGATAAAACCCAAACGCCTTTCACGTATCTTGCTTCGGAAAAAACGGAGTTTATCTCACTGCCACTGTACGAAGGAAAATTCTCAGTAAATTTAAAAGGAATTATTGACAGAGCCGAAGAAAAAGAAGGCGCGGTGCGTGTAATAGATTACAAATCGGGAGCAGGAAATTTGAGTTTCAAAAATTTGGATGAAGTTTTTGAACACGATAACGATAAACGACCCAAATATGTGTTGCAAACGTTTTTATACAGTTTACTTTATAGGAAATATGTTGAGAATAAAGTGATTGTGCCACAGATTTATTATGTGAAAAACATCTTCAAATCCGATTTTGATACCGAAATTGTACAAAAACCGGAGCGGAACGTTTCATTTCAAATAGAAGATTTTGGAGAATATGAAAAAGAATTTACCGAAAAACTAACGGCGCTTTTGGAAGAAATTTATAATCCGGAAATTCCTTTTACTCAATGCGAGAGCAATAAACCGTGTGAATATTGCGCTTTTAATGTGATATGCAGACGTTGAATGGTTTGAGGTTTGGGCGTTTGATGTTTAATGTTTTTTATTTTACAAACAATAAATTAAAATCAAGCAAGCTAATAATTAGCTCGTATATAATATTTGCTCATAACGCGTGTGAAAAAAAAAGACTAAAATTGAATATGAATAACAAACACATCGAAATAGAAAGAAAATTCCTTGTAAAAGGCGAATTCAAATCGTTGGCAGATAAGAGTTACCGCATCACGCAAGGATATTTGTGTGCGGACGCAACACGCACGGTTCGCATACGTACCAAAGGAGACAAAGGTTTTATTACCATCAAAGGAGCAACCAATGAAAACGGTTTCAGCCGTTTTGAGTGGGAAAAAGAAATCGCTGTGGAAGACGCGTTACGGCTTTTGGAACTTTGCGAAGCGGGTGTGATTGATAAAATACGCTACGAAGTGATTTTTGAAGGAAAAACCTTTGAAGTGGACGAATTTCACGGAGAAAATCGCGGACTTTTGATTGCGGAACTCGAGCTTGAAAGTGAAGATGAAACTTTTTCAAAACCTGCTTGGCTTGGAGAGGAAGTTACAGGGGATAAGCGTTATTATAATGCTTATATTTCGAAACATCCGTATAAAAGCTGGGAATAGATTTATTCTAAATGTAATAGAGTAAAAACGAAATTTTTTTATATGTTAGATACTTCGTTTCATTATGATATATTACCGATAATAAAATTTTACAATTTTAAATAAGGAAAATTAAACATTTTCCTTATTTTTTTGTTTGTTTATCTTTTACTTGGAAACTTTCATCGTTTTAAAGTTTCCCTGTTTGTTTTGTAACTTATTGTTGGTGAATTATATATGAATTTTATAAATAATATTTTCAAAAATTTTCATCATAATGTAATCTTTTTCTCAAGTTATTTGTTTAATTTTGCAGCGGAATACAAAATATGGATAAAATAACTCAAAACATTATTGATTTAGCTGAAAACAAATTTATTCAGTTGGGAATAAGAAATGTTTCCATTGACGATATTTGTAATGAATTGCGTATATCAAAAAAAACATTTTACAAATATTTTCCCCAGAAAGAAAATTTAATTATGTCGGTGCTTATTAGTATTGGAGAGCGAAACGAGGAGAAATTCAAAAAAATTTGTCAAAATAAAAATGCAATCGATGGTCTAATCTTAATTATTAAGGAATTAAAGAAAAATGAAGATAAACGTTCGCAGGTATTTATGCACGATTTACAGAAATATTATCCCGAAATATTCCATCGTTTCAAAGAAGAGAGACGGACACGAATAAAAGATAATTTTGAAAAAAATTTGCAAAAAGGCATCGAAGAAGGATATTACAGAAGTGATATGGATGTGGAAATGGTTTCTTATTTTCATTCTATTCAGATAGGGAATATCTTTCAGGAAATTCACAAAGCAGACCCTAAAATAAAGGGAAAAAGAATGATGGATTTTTTTGTCGATTTAATAATACGTCTTATAACAAACGAAAAGGGTTTTGAATACATACAAAATAATTTAAAAGATACAAATCAGGAATAAATATGAAGAAAAAGATTTTTACAGGTTTAATTTGTTTAGCGTTCGTTTTCAGCACAAAAGCGCAGAATGCTCCGGACACTATTCAAATTTCGCTTCAGCAAGCAACAGATATTGCACTGAGCGAAAATCCCACCATTAAAATTAACGATAAAGAAATAAAACGGGTAGAGTATAGCAGGAAAGAAAAATACGGAGCTTTATTGCCTAATCTTTCTATATCTTTATCTTATACACGTACGTTGAAAAAGCAGAAAATGTTTTTTTCCATTCCGGGAGCGCCATCTAATCCTGATGGTTTTGAAGTAGGGCAGGATAATACATTTAACGGAAATAGCAATGGATTTTTGGCAACCATTCCTGTAATAGCGCCTGCGCTTTGGGCATCATTAAAATTGACTGAAACCGATATGGAATTGGCGCTTGAAAATGCTCGTTCTTCCAAGATAGATTTAAAAAATCAGGTAGCAAAAGCATATTATTCTGTATTAATGGCTCAAGATTCTTATGATGTAATACAAAAAACCTATGAAAACGCTAAGGAAAACAGCCGTATTATTACCGATAAATTCAAACAAGGTACAGTTGCCGAATTTGAGTCTATCCGCGCCGATGTGCAAGTAAAAAATGTTGAAGCAAATTTGGCAGCTACGGAAAACGCGGTAGAATTAGCCAAATTACAACTGAAGATGCTAATGGGAGTAGATATGGATACTCCTATTAAATTGCAAGGAAATCTTTCTGATTATCAAAAAAGTATGTATGCCGATTATATGAAAATTGATACTACAGCTTTGACAAATAATTCAGATTTGAAGCAATTCGATATTCGTTCCAAACAATTAACTCAGTCGTTAAAAGTGCAACAAGCTCAATGGTTTCCTACACTTTCCGCTATGTTTAACTATAATTATATGTCGATGGTAAACGATTCGGTATTATTTACTAAAGATCATCGTTGGTTTCCCACTTCTAATGTTGGATTGACTCTTTCAATTCCAATTTTTCAAGGCGGACAGCGCTATTATAAAGAAAAACAGTTGAAAATTCAAATGGATGAATTAACAGACCAAAAACAGAGTTTACAACGCGGACTTCAACTTCAGGCAATGAGTTATGTGAACAATATGCAGAAAGCAATGAAGTTGATAGAATCAAATCAGGAAGCAATGAGACAAGCTGAAAAAGCTATGCAGATTTCAGAAAAACGTTATCAGGTAGGAGCGGGAACATATTTAGATGTTTCTACTGCTCAATTAGCATATATGCAATCGGGTTTTGCTTATAATCAAGCAATATTTGATTATTTGACAGCCAAAACAGATTTAGAAAAATTACTTGGAAATTAGAACTAAAATTAAAGATAAAAAAGTAATATACGCATTGATATTCACACAGAAACAAAAAAAATTATATATGAAAAATTTCAAATTTTTGATAGTTGCAATAATTGCGATATCAGTAGGATTTACCTCTTGTGCTAAAAAAGAAAATAAAACACAAACTGTGGATTCAAAACCGAATGTGAAAATTACACAAGTTTTTGAGCGCAACGTGCCTCAGGTTCAAACTTTTACTGCTACCATAGAACCTGAAATTAAAAATAGCATTGCGCCGATTCAACCGGGACGGATAAGTCGAATTTTGGTACGTGTGGGAAATTTTGTGAACAAGGGACAAAAAATAGTGCAAATGGACGCCGTAAATTTATCCAATACGCAAGTACAAATTGAAAATCTTAGACGGAATTATAACCGTATGAAAGAATTACAAGAAGTAGGAGGCGCTTCACAAATGGACGTGGATAATATAAAAGCGCAATTAGACCAATTGGAAAAATCGAAGGATTTGTTAAGTGAAAATACTTATCTCACGAGTCCTATCAGTGGAATTGTTACTGCAAAAAATTATGATGACGGCGACTTATATTCGGGTCAAATGCCCGTGCTTACTATTATGCAGATAAATCCTGTAAAAGTAATCATTAATGTTTCTGAAAGTTTTTATTCTCAAGTAAAAGTAGGAATGCCGGCTGAAATCAGTGTAGATGTTTTTCCTAATGAGCGTTTTAATGGAAAGGTTAGTTTGATTTATCCAACCATTGATGAACATACACGCACATTTCAGGTAGAAATAAAATTACAAAATAACAACAATCGCGTTCGACCCGGAATGTTTGCGAGGGTTACAATGAATTTTGGTTCTGCAAGCCATGTAGTAGTTCCGGATTTGGCGGTAGTAAAACAGGTAGGTTCGGGTGCGCGTTTTGTATATTTATATAAAGACGGAAAAGTTAGCTACAATCAAGTAGAACTTGGACAAAGATTTGACACGGAATACGAACTTTTGTCCGGAGTTTCATCCGGTTCGTACGTAGTTGTCGCCGGACAAGCAAAACTATCGGATGATGCAGAAGTTAATGTTATAAAATAAACTAAAATAAATACGTGGAATACGTTAATTTCCTAAACAAATTAACAAATCAACTAATCAAACAATAATAATGAAAATTTACGAAAGTGCGGTAAAAAAACCGGTAATGACCATACTTGTTTTTATTGGAGTAATAATATTGGGGCTTTTTTCGCTCAATAAAATTCCAGTAGACTTGTTCCCTAAAATTGAAACAAACTCAATAATGGTAATTACAAGTTATGATGGAGCGAGCGCTTCCGATATTGAAACAAATGTTACCAAGCCGCTTGAAAATACACTCAATACAGTTTCAAATCTGAAGAGAATTACCTCTTCTTCACGTGAAAATCGTTCCATTATTACCTTGGAGTTTAATTACGGCGAAGATTTGGACGTACTTACCAACGATGTACGTGATAAACTGAATATGGTAAAATCGTATCTTCCGAAAGACGCTACTGAACCTATCATTTTTAAGTTTAGCACAGATATGATTCCGGTAGTTATGATTTCAGCAACAGCAGACAAAAGTTTACCGGCTCTTTATAGAATTTTAGAAGATAATGTTGCAAATCCGCTGGCGCGTATAAAAGGTGTAGGGGCTGCATCGGTAAGTGGAGCGCCTGAACGTGTTATACAAGTTTATATTGACCCTGTAAAATTAGAAGCGTATCATTTAACCATAGAAGGAATTGGACAAGCTATCCGTATGGAAAACTTGAATACTCCCGGGGGAAGTATTGATATTGGAAACCAGACATATTCAATGCGTGTAGAAGGAGAATTTAAAGACCCGTTAGAATTGAATAAAATTGTTGTTGGTACTTCCGGTGGAAAAACAATTTATCTTTCGGATGTGGCTACCGTAGAAGATGCACATCAGGAACGTTTGCAAGAAAGTTATATTAACGGAAGGCAAGGAGCTTTGGTTGTTGTACAAAAACAGTCAGGTGCCAATACTGTAAGCATAGCTAACAATATAATGAATATATTGCCTGAAATTAAGAAAAACCTTCCGTCCGATGTAAAATTAAATATCCTTTTCGATACGTCAGATAATATCAAACATACTATTAACGGATTAGCAGAAACCGTAATGTTTGCATTTTTATTTGTAGTATTGGTTGTGTTATTCTTTTTAGGACGCTGGAGAGCTACAATCATTATTATTTTAACCATCCCTGTTTCGTTAATATCCTCATTTATATATCTTTATGCAACGGGAGGTTCGCTAAATATCATTTCATTGAGTTCGCTTTCTATTGCTATTGGTATGGTGGTAGACGATGCTATTGTAGTACTCGAAAATATTACTACGCATATTGAGCGCGGGAGCAGCCCTAAAAGCGCGGCTATTCACGGAACAAATGAAGTTTCACTTTCGGTGGTGGCATCTACATTGACAATTATTGCCGTATTTTTCCCGCTAACAATGATTTCGGGCATGACAGGCGTTATGTTTGCACAATTGGGTTGGATTGTAACAATAATCATCACGGTGTCATTAATTTGTGCTATAACGTTGACACCAATGCTTACTTCTCAACTACTAAGATACGATAGACAACATACGACTTTGTTCAAAAAAGTATACGCACCTATCGAACGATTCTTGGATAGATTTGATAATAAATACGCTTCAATGGTAAACTGGACAGTTCGTCATCGTAAAACAACGATGGGCATAGCTACTGTATTTGTTATTATTGCATTCGTTTCAGCTATGGGGTTGGGAACAGAATTTATTCCGGCACAAGATAACGGACGTTTGGGAGTAACAATGGAACTTCCGGTAGGAACACGAATGGAAATAACAAGAGATTTGGCGTTGAAATTGCGTAAAGAATGGGCTGATAAATACAAAGCCATAGATTTGATAAGTTTCTCGGTGGGAACTGCAAGTAGCTCTAATATTTGGGGTTCATTGCAAAATAATGGCGGACATATTATTTCGATGAATGTAAAAATGAAACCCTTAAAAGATAGGGATATGACTGTTTTTGCTTTAGCTGACAGTTTGCGTAATTCAATAAAACAAACACCGGAAATAGAAAAATCGAATGTGTTAGTTGGAGGAGGAATGAGTATGATGGGAGGACAATCAACGTTGGATGTCGAAGTTTATGGATATGATTTTGAAAAAACGGACAAAATAGCCAAACAACTTAAAGATGGTCTCTCTGAAATAAAAGGATTAGCGAATGTTACTGTCAGCCGTGGCGACTATGTTCCTGAATATCAAGTGGTATTTGATAGGGATAAATTGGCTCTCAACGGATTAAATGTAGCTACCGCATCCTCTTTTCTTCAAAATAGAATTAATGGTATGGTTGCATCGCTTTACCGTGAAGAAGGAGAAGAATACAACATTCGTATATCTTATGATCCACGCTATCGTAAATCCATTGAAGATATTGAAAACATATTGATTTACAACAATATGGGTCAGGCGATTCGAATTCAGGATGTAGGAAAAGTAATTGAAAAATTTACACCTCCTACAATTGAAAGGAAAAATCGTCAGCGTTTAGTAACGGTTTCCACTACGCTTTCCGGAATATCAATGGATAAAGCAGTAACAGCTATCAACGGAGTTTTGAAAAAAATAGATATACCTTCAGATGTTTACACTGAACTGGGTGGAACCTATTTAGATCAGCAAGAATCGTTTTCAGATATGGGAGTTTTGCTTTTACTCATTATTTTGCTCGTTTATATTGTGATGGCATCCCAGTTTGAATCTTTGATTTATCCGTTTATAATTATGGTTGCTGTTCCGTTTGCGTTTGCAGGAGTGGTTTTGACATTGGTTTTAACCGGAACTACATTTAATATGATGTCGTTTATTGGAATTATTTTACTTGTGGGAATTGTGGTTAAAAACGGTATTGTATTGGTGGATTATATTAATTTAAATCGAGAGCGCGGAATGGGTGTAATTCAAGCTGTAGTAAAAGGAGGACACTCTCGTTTACGTCCTGTAATTATGACTACCGCAACCACTATTTTAGGTATGGTTCCTCTCGCAATAAGCACCAGTGAAGGTTCCGAAATGTGGAAACCAATGGCTGTAAGTGTAATTGGAGGTTTAACGGTTTCAACGATTCTTACATTATTGATTGTGCCGGCATTGTATGTATTTGTAGCATCCAGCGGTATAAAAAGAAAAAAGCACAAACTGGAGAAACAAAAACTTCTTCAACAAGCTTAAAAACCACTGTGACAGTAGTGGTTCAAAAGATTTAAAAGTAAAGTGACAAACAACTTAAATTTTCTTTAATAATAAAAAGAGAGCTTGACTAAAATATTTTGATATCTAAAAGTCTTGGTTCTTAATTCTAAAAGTCTATAAATATGAAAACAATATTTATTCCTTGCGATCAAGCATATAAAGAGGGTGTACTAAATATACTTAACATTAATCATGTTCGCGGTTTTACCGGCTGGGACGAAGTACAAGGAAAAGGGAGCAAAACAGGCGAACCTCACTTGGGAAGTCATGCGTGGCCCTCGCTAAATTCCGCTATTTTAGCTGTAGTGGAAGATCATCAAGTAAAACCAATTTTAGAAGCCCTTAAGGAATTGGATGATTCTTCTGCTTTACTTGGTTTGCGCGCCTTTGTTTGGAATGTAGAAGATATGGTGTGAAAATACAAATATGTGTTTAAAAAGGCAAAAAACATTTTGTTTTTTGCCTTTTTAATTCAGTAATATCGAATTGAGATTTAATTCTTCATTATTCTTTTTACAATACATTTATTATCTGAAGTGTGTAATTTTACAAAGTACACGTTTGCGGGTAAGTCTGTAATATTGATTTTTTTATTGTTATCTAACTTTTTATTTTTAACAACACGTCCCATTAAATCCACCACCTCATAAGATTGTATGTCGGTTTGACTGATGATGTTGATGACTCCTTTTGTTGGAATCGGATATAACACAATCAAATCAGTAAATTTTATATCATTATTTTTTGTGAGTGATGAATTTGAAGCCATCCAATTAGATGCAATGCTGTTATCGGAGTCAGGATTAATAAGTTGAAGATAGTAACCGTTTCCGTCAGCTTCTGTAGGCCAAGGCGAACTGTCTGCATAATTTACATCGTCAATTATATTACCAAAAGCATCAACTAACATCAAATGTTCCGATTTGTTTGAAAGGTTTCTATCGTATTGCCCAAAAGCATCTATTCCATAAAATGATTTGAATATAAGTGAATCACTTGCAATGCATATTTTTTGATTGGGCAAAAGTGTGGAATTATTCGGAAATCGGTATGTAACTCCAAGTTCACGAAAATAAATACCTGTCAGATTTGCCGTTTCATTACTATTGTTTGTAATTTCAATAAATTCAAGGCTATCTTCATAATTTTCAACAGAGGTAGTTGGATGATAATTTATTTTTGATATAACCAATTGAGGAACACTTACATTAGCACAAGCGGTGTAATTCGATAATCTTGCATCCATCCAGCTCATCCTGTCAGATAGCCAATATTTAATCGATGATATTTGTGAACTTAGATTTCCAACTGTTCCCCATCTTGTTTGTTCACGGGCTGCAGCTTCTGTAATAAGTGACACAATATTATCAATTTTACTATAAATTATTGTTTTATTTAAGGCTTGCTCTGAGGTAATAAGTTCACTCCATCTTTTTGACAAATAGCATTTGAAAGTAGCATTATTAAAAAGTGATTTCCAATATTTAGGTCCTTCGTTGTCGTCATTATCAAATTGCCATACGGTAGTCAAACTTCTGTTTGCAAACACGTCTAATCCATAAGTCAAATTATAATCCCAAATAGGTCCGGCGCGCAATTTTCCTCTTCTGTCTTTATGATAGTAAGTACTATACTGATAAGAATCAACATTAGATGCTAATTCACTCATAATCATAAAATCAATGAAAGTAGGAATGTCAATAACATCGGGGAATCCATTCTCAATTGAAGAATTTTGAGCATTTGCTCTATTCATAAGTGTTTGAAACACGTTGTAAATATAATTTTTTTGTTCACGGGTAATATTTTCAGGTTTAGGATAATCGTGAATAAAATCTACACCCCAACCGTTATCCGAATACATTGTCCAAGCTACAGGATCATTTCCGGTTGTTTTGTCTGATTTTGTCACATATCCTCCTGAAACTGCCGGATAAATTATATCCGAAGTAGTCATTTTGGTTACATTTATTCGGTTTTCATCTACTTTTAGTTTTTCCATAAATATGTAAAGACCTTTATAATCACCGTTCACAATAACTTCACAATACTGTTCGCGAGGTGAATAATTTCCCATATCCCGATATAAATCATACGAAAGATAATCTCTTATCAATGAACCGTCAAAAGCAAGTGAATTCAACACCCAATCGTTTTCCTTCGGCATTCCTAAAATACTCACATTGTTGTTGGTAACTCCGTCGCTTTTATATGTAGTAAGACCATACGGTTTTTTTTCAAGCCATTGTGATGTTGTTCCTCTTATTTCTATCCCGATTTTTCCATTGTAATTTAAGTACGATGAATTGTTTTGATCGCTAACGTAATTGCGGCTACCATCTGGATGGTATATAATTTTCATAGTTGCCGGAACTTTTGGTTCATCAACAATGGTATATTGAGTACCGGTGGAAGGATTTACATCAGTAGTAATTATTACTATAGGAAGATTGCTGCTGACAAGATTTACATTGCCTGCTTTTATTTGAGTTATGAAAAAAATAAAAAGTAGAAAAAAAATGTATTTGTGTTTCATCATTTATAATGGTTTTCTTCTTTATTTAAGGTGTTTTGAAAATTAATTAATTCTCTGCAAATATAATGATAATAATTCTATGTACCATGATGAAGTCTTGAGATATATTGGCATTGAATTTATAATTTTCTGACCTAAATATAAAAGATTTATTTTTTGAATTCTTATTAAAAAAATATACCTTTGTTACTTATTATTCATACAAAAAACCATTTCTATGAAATTCAATTTTTTAATTCTTGCTACCCTCATATTGATGGGAACATTTTTTTATTCCTGCAATAAATCAAAGGGCGATTATACCGATAATAAAATGATGTATATCTCAAAAAGTCAAATGAATGATGTAATTAAGTCATTAACAGATTCGTTAGACACAGATTCACAATTCCGTATTGAACGGGGCGTAAAACAAGTGGCTGAACTTTGGCGCGAAACGGATGGAAACAAAGAAGATTTTGCAAAATTCTGCAAAGAGAACTTTGTGAGTGACACGTTGAAATTAGACACACTTTTTTCAGCCATTCAACGAAATTTGGAAATTCTTGCCGGAAAATTCAACCAAATAAGTCTTTCTCTCAAGGAACCGTTGCATTTGACGGGAAATCCCTCAACTCCGGTGGACATTCTCTTTGGAGGTTACGAACCATCATCTCATTTAGATGAAGATTTGTTTGCCAACAAAGTCGCATTTGTCGCTGCTTTGAATTTTCCATATTATACGTTGGAAGAAAAAACAAAGTTAGGCGAAGCTTGGACTCGCAAACAATGGGCTTACGCGCGTATGGGAGACAGATTTACTTCACGTGTTCCGGCTGAAATATTACAAAATGCAGCGGAAACAGCTACTAAAGCCGAAGATTATATTGCCAATTACAATATTTATATGGGAAATTTGTTGAACGACAAAGGAGAAAAATTATTTCCAAAAGATATGGTGTTGATTTCGCATTGGGGTTTGCGTGATGAATTAAAATCGGATTATCAAGATAAACTTCGCGGGCAGGAAAAACAAGAAATGATTTACACGGTTATGAAACGTATTATTGACCAAAGTATTCCGCAGGAAGTGATAAACAGTGGAAAATACGACTGGAATCCGATAAAAAATAACGTTCTTGAAAATGCAAATCAAATAAAAGGTAATCCGGAAAATAACAAGCGTTACGAAGTTTTGTTAAGCAATTTCAAAGCTAATCAGAAGATAGATGCTTACACTCCAAATTTACCCACTGCTTTGGCGCGTAATTTTGAAGGTTTGATGGAAATCCCACAAAAAGATGTGGAAACATTATTCAAATCACTTTTGTCTTCTGCCGAAGTAAAACAAGTGGCGGCTATTATCAAGCAGCGTTTGGGACGCGATTTGCGTCCTTATGATATTTGGTACAACGGTTTTAAATCCAAACCGGATATGCCCGAATCGGAACTGGATAAAATCACTCAAAAGAAATATCCAAACAACAAAGCTTTGGAAGCTGATTTACCTAATATTTTAATAAAACTGGGTTGGAAACCTGAAAAAGCAAAACAAATAGCTTCATTGATAAAAGTAGATCCCGCAAAAGGTTCGGGGCACGCTTGGGGAGCGCAGATGAAAAACGATTACGCTCATTTACGCACACGAATTGCACCCACCGGAATGAATTATAAAGGATACAATATTGCCATTCACGAATTCGGACATAATGTGGAACAAACTACTACAATGAACGATGTCGATTATTGGATGCTAAACGGAGTTCCAAACAATGCTTACACTGAAGCTGCTGCATTTTTATTCCAAAAACGTGATTTGGAATTGCTCGGTTTCAAAGAAAACGGCGATGCCGATAAAAACCTGGCATTAGATACATTTTGGTCTGCTTACGAAATTATGGGAGTGGCTTTAGTTGATATTGGTGTTTGGGAATGGATGTACGCGCATCCTGATGCTACACCTGCCGAACTGAAAGAAGCGGTGATGAACAAAGCAAAAGAAATTTGGAATGCTTATTATGCTGATGTTTTGGGTGGAAAAGACGAACCGCTTCTCGGAATTTATTCTCACATGATCGAAATTCCGCTTTATTTGTCATATTATCCTGTGGGACAATTAGTTTCATATCAATTGGAAGAAGATATGAAAGGAAAAAATATCGCTGCCGAATTTCAACGTATTTACACTCAGGGAAGAATTATTCCTCAACTTTGGATTAAAAAAGGTTGCGGCAAAGAACTTTCTACCGAACCTTTACTAAAAGCGGTGGATACTGCATTGAAAGATAGTAAATAGTCGATTGGCTAAAATACAAAGAAAGAGCGTGGAATACAAAATCTCTACGCTCTTTGTGTGTTATTTTGTGATAATATAGAAATCTTCGGTGTAATGTTCAAAAGTAATGATTTTTTGCATTAAAAAATGCACTAATGCTCAAAAGTAATGATAGTTTCCTCTGAAAAGCCTTTTATAAAAGGCTTTTCAGAGGAAAGTTGCTTTAAAATACTCGTCTATGAATATCTTTTTATGTTCTTTCGACAAACCATTGTGGTTTCTCAATTTTGATTTTAAGTCCGTAAACTTTCCTTCCAAGCCATTATTTGTGTTTGGTATTCCTAATTCATAATTATCGTACCAAGTCCACAAATAACGCATATTACGTTTTATGCTTAAATATGCACTACGAAGTCTGGTATGGACATAATGCCCTTTTCCTGTTCTTTTGTCCTTTGTTCGTTCTTTAAGAAAGCTTGACCACCTTTCACACCATTGCTCAAATATATAAATGAAACTTTCTTTATCTGTATGGCAAAGCATTTTAATGATAGATAACAACTCTTTTGATGCTTCAAGTTCCGGTCCTTCCGTCAAATACCGTTTGACTATTTGCACTTGATGGAATTGACACATTTGTACTCTATATTTGGAAAACAACTGAAAACATCCCTCTCAAACCATCACAGACAATACAAGCTATCTTAAAATCATTTGACAACAGCCAATCCAAACCTTCCTTATAATCTAAAAGTGTTTCCTTTTTATTTATAAACTTACGCCAAAGTATTTTACCTGTTCGACTGTCCTTCATCACCACAACTCCAAATCTTCTTCCCCAATAGGTAGCATCCATTAGAACAATCACATCTTTGTTACGGGAAATAATTCTTGTCGGACGTTTTAAGGACAACCTTCTTCTAACTGTACTTTTACTTATACCATATTGAACTGATAATTGTGCAATTGTCTGTTTTCCAAATAGATAATCGTCATATAATCTGTCATTATCTAACTTCTTCCTATCTAAAAACTGGCGCTTGCAGGACAAACACTTAAAGCGCTGCTTATCAGATACTTTCCCATTCTTAACTGTGGCACGAGAACCGCAATAAAAGCAAATTTTTTATTCATAAACNTTAAAATGCACCAAAAGTAATAATAATAAGCGATACAGAAGATTCCATCATTAATTTTGAACATTAAGCCAAATCTTCTTATAATTTTAGGTATAAATCTTTTACTTTCTTTCCATTTTTCTTGATTTCTTTTTTCCAACCAATATGAGCCATAATTTTATATAAGAAACGTGGAAAATTGGCAGTAATAAAAACATTTTCTCCCGGTTGACAATGGCTTATTTTTTCTGAAAGATTTTTCAATGCAACACCCAAATTTTTTTTAGGACCTTTTCCTGCCGGAACATTTATCAAGCCTGCCAACATTCCTCCACATCCTACGCCTAAACCTTGTCCCCAATTGAGTTTGGTTTTTGAACTCCAGTTTTTTATCACCTTTAATGCAGGGCGATTTTGAATACCTTCATAAAAACCGTTGTTACAAATAGCGTAAACAGTGATTGGAAGTGATTGAAGTTCTTTTTCCAACACAATCATACACCCTAACAGATTGGAAGGAACAGAATCTACGTATAGCGGAAATGAAAACACAAGAATTTCAGATTTTTTCAATGTTTCAATTTGCTTTTCTGTTACTTTTGGTTTGTTGAAATGAATTTCACTTATGTTTTGGGAAGGGAGAAACGTTTTCAAATCGTTCAAAATGGCTTGCGAAGCGCTTCCTTTTGCTTTTGGACTGCCGTTTATAAATGTAATATTCATTTCAACGCCCCTTTCAATTCTTGTATGGAGTTAAAAAACAAGATATCACTCGGCTTGCAATCCATGTTGATAAAATTTCCCGCAAGAATTTCCTGCGCCGTTTGTTTTTCGTCTTCAGTAATATTGTCGCCGTAGAAAAAAGTTTTCATCACATAACGATTATCGTAACGAATTTTGTGATGCATTTCATTATTCGCAATCTTAAAAAATGGAAGTAAATAACCAATGCTTCTATCAAACACATTTTTCACAAAAGGACTGAAAGCGCCGTAAAAACATTCGCTTATTACCCAAATTTCATCGCTGTGTCCAAACATTTTTCCGATGTGATTGTAACCGTCGTTTTTTATGGTACATTCACCTGGAGTTTTTGTCCAACAGCCAAAACAACCTATGCAAGGTTTCATCTTTCCGTTATTGGAAATAATTTGGGTGTTTTCAGAAGCGGTTAATTCGGGGATATTGGCGTCTTCCCCTTGTAAATCGTGAATTATAAGTCTCATAATCAATATATTTGATAAGGACAAAGATAAAAATTAATTATTTCAAAGTTATAACAAAAGGAATTTATTTTTAAATAGTGAAAGGAACAGAAAATTCTGTTCCTTCAACTTTTTTTCACTATTCTTTTTAAGATGAGATTATTCCATTACCAGCATTTGTTGGCGTACAGATTCTTCGTGAATGGCAATCAACACTGTTTTCATAAACTCATCGCCCATACCCATTTTCACTGCTTGATTTATACGGCTTTCCAGAATTTCTTCATACCTTTTAGCTTGTAAAATAGGCATATTATGTTCTTTCTTATATTTACCAATTTCCTGAGATACACGCATACGTTTGGCAAGCAATTCCAATAAATCGTTGTCCAACTCGTCTATTTGTTTACGAAGTTGTGTTAAACTTTCGGTAGATTGTTTCACATCGCGTATTACGATGGATTCCAAAACCAGTTCAAGTACATCCGGTGTAATTTGCTGAGATGCGTCACTCCACGCTTTTTCAGGATTACAATGCGTTTCAATAATCAATCCGTCAAAATTCAAATCCATTGCTTGCTGAGAAAGAGGAGCAATCAGTTCCCGTTTTCCGCCAATGTGTGAAGGATCGCAAATTATGGGAATATTCGGAATTTGACGATGAAGTTCAATAGGAATATGCCACTGTGGAAGATTTCGATATATTTTTTTATCAAAAGAACTAAAACCACGATGAATGGCTCCAATTTTTCTTACACCGGCATTGTAAATTCGCTCAATAGCTCCAATCCACAAGTCAACATCTGGATTTACAGGATTTTTAATTAACACGGGAATGTTTGTTCCTTCCAACGCGTCTGCAATTTCCTGTACCGAGAAAGGATTTGCACTGGTTCTGGCTCCAATCCAAATAATGTCAACATTGTTTGCCAAAGCCTCTCTCACGTGTTTCGCGGTTGCAACTTCAGTAGCAATATACATTCCATATTCGTCTTTTACTCTTTTGAGCCAAGCTAAAGCGGGAGTTCCAACACCTTCAAAACCACCTGGCTTCGTGCGTGGTTTCCACACTCCGGCGCGGAAAATTTTAATGCCTTGTTTTGCAATATCTTTGGCAGTGTTCAGTACTTGTTCTTCGGTTTCTGCGCTGCATGGTCCGGCAATTATTAGCGGACGTTTCGGGTCAATTCCCGGTAATAATATTGATTCGAATTCCATATTTATGCCCCCTCTAACTCCCCTTCAAGGGGAAGAACCGTGAGAGAGAAACGGTTTTTATATGATTTGCTGTTTTTAAGTTTAATGAAATATCCCGTGCGTGAGATTTAGTGGGCTATCCTACTGATAGCCTCTTCCAGTAAGTTTTCAGGGCAACAGAGCGAAATCCTTACGTAGCGTTTTCCTTTATCTCCAAAAATAAATCCGGGAGTGATAAAAACGTTGTTTTCATACAATACTTTGTCTGCTAATTGGCCCGCATCGTTCCATTTTTCAGGAATTTTTCCCCATACAAATAGTCCTACTTGATTTTTGTCATAAGTGCATTCCAAAATTTCCAAGATTTGAAATGCTAATTCACGCCGTTTTGCATAGATTTTATTTATTTCATCGTGCCATTCTTTTGGGGCTTGTAATGCTTTTGCGGCAGCTGTCATCATTGGACGAAACATCCCGCTGTCTACGTTTGATTTTACATTTAAAATCCACTGCACAAATTGTGAGTTGCTTGCCAACATTGCCATTCTCCAACCTGCCATATTGTGCGATTTACTCATCGAATTGAGTTCGATGCAAATATCTTTTGCTCCTTCAACAGATAAAATGCTTAATTTTTTGTCATTCAATATAAAACTGTACGGATTGTCATTGCAAATTACAATGTTGTGTTTTTTCCCGAAATCAACCAGTTTTTCGAATAACTCAGTGCTTGCATTTGCTCCGGTAGGCATATTCGGATAATTTGTCCACATCAGTTTTACATTTGATAAATCCATTTTTTCTAACGCTTCAAAATCTGGTTGCCATCCGTTATTCTCATCCAAATTATACGAAATAACGTTGGCTTCGCAAATTTGGCTTGCTGAAGTATAAGTAGGATAACCCGGATTTGGCACCAAAACACTTTCACCGGGATTTACAAAAGCGAGTGTAATATGTAAAATCCCCTCTTTTGAACCAATTAAAGGTTGAATTTCGGTATTCGGATTTAATTCCACTTGGTACCATTTTTTATACCATTCTGCAAAAGCGTTTCTCAATTCAGGAATTCCTACGTACGACTGATAACCGTGTACATTGGGTTTATGCGCTTCGGTGCAAAGCGTTTCAATTGTTTCAGCAGAAGGTGGTAAATCCGGACTTCCAATTCCTAAATTCAAAACATTTTTTCCTTGCGCATTCATTTCGGCTACTTCGCGTAGTTTTTTCGAGAAATAATATTCCGAAACGTTGTTTAATCTATTTGCAGGTTTAATATTCATAGTTACTTGCTTGCGGTATTTGTCTCGCTGTATGCGAGACGTTATTATTTGTTATTCAATTGGTTACTAATTAACTATTTATCAATCACAAAGGTGTTGGCGCATCTTTATATTCTCCTAAAATTACAAAATCGCTTGTAAGAGGACGAATTGCATCTAATGCCAGCCGATAACGTTCATAATCTTGAAAAGTAAGATTGATATAAAATTGATATTCCCATTCGCGCCCCAAAATAGGGAGCGACTGAATTTTTGTCAGGTTCATATTGTAAAAAGAAAGCACGGACAGCACCTGCGAAAGTGAACCGGACTGATGTGGCAACGTGAAAACAAGCGAAGATTTATCTATTTTGGTTTTTTTTGTCATTTCCTTTGCCAAATCCGGTTTAGCTACAATCATAAACCGAGTAAAATTGCGTTTGTTGGTTTCAATACCTTCGGCTATAATTTCCAAACCGTATATTTCAGTAGCCAAACGACTGCAAATCGCGGCTCTTCCCATAATTTTGTTTTCAGCTATTTCTTTGGCAGCCAATGCGGTATCTTCCGCTTCAACCGCTTTTAATTGTTTATGGTGCTCTTCTAAAAAATCCTCACATTGCATCAGTGCAATCGGGTGGGAGTGAACTTCCGTAATATCTTCCAGCTTTTGTCCGGGTAACGCAGCAAGATGATGCTCAATACGTAATTTATGTTCCCCAATAATTGTACATCCGCTTTGCCTTAATAAATTGTGGTTTTGTAACAAGCTTCCGGCTATGGTATTTTCTATTGCTACAATTCCTATAATATTATTTTGTGATGTTATCTCTTTAAAAACGTCCTTAAATGTATCACACGGAATAATTTCGATGTTTTCGTTTATAAAATATTCTCTTGCGGCAATTTCATGGAATGCTCCGTTTACCCCTTGTATAGCAACTCGTATCATTTTTGGTGCGTGTTTATGATTATAAAAAAGTCCCGCTTGTGTTTTCAAGCAGGACTTCTTATATTTTAATTTTTTGCATTATATCATTTTCATTTTACATATAGAAATTCCTGCTCTCACTTTTTAAAGTAAAAGTAAAAATAAAAATATGCAAACCAATAATTTCTCATTTCATTGTTTTTTTGATACCACAAAGGTAGTACATTTTTATAATAATGCAAAGTTTTATACGAAAAAATGATTAAAAAATTAAATTTGTAAGTATTATTGTATATAAATGTAATAAATTATCAAATTTTTTAGATATTTAAAGTGTTGTGTTTACTTGCTTTTATGTTGAAATATATGATTTCCAATTTATTAGTGTTATTGTAAAAAAAAACGTTCTAAATTATAAAATTTATTCCTACTAATATCGTTTATATTGGTTGAAAATAGCTATCTTTGAACTTTCAAATAATTTCTAACTTAATTTTTACAATACTTTTATGAACAAACACAAACAGAATGGAAATATCGTGGCGATTATTACCATGATTTTCCTCTTTGCAATGATCTCTTTTGTAACTAATCTTGCAGCTCCTATCGGAGTAATTTGGAAAAATCAACCCGAGTTTGCCGGTTCAAATTTCTTAGGTATGTTAGGTAATATGATGAATTTTCTAGCATATCTTTTTATGGGTATTCCTGCCGGTAAATTATTAACAAAAATCGGCTATAAAAAAACAGCTCTGGTGGCTATTGCAGTAGGATTCATAGGAATTTTAACTCAATATCTTTCAGGAATTGTAGGTGTTGGCTCACAATTGTTCTCGCTTCCCACAAACTTTTATGTTTATTTGCTTGGAGCATTTATAGCAGGATTTTCAGTTTGTATGCTGAATACTGTAGTAAATCCTATGTTGAATTTACTTGGAGGAGGCGGTAATAAGGGAAATCAGTTGATTCAAACAGGGGGTACTTTTAATTCATTATCAGCTACATTAACTCCTATGTTTGTGGGCGCATTAATTGGTAACGTAACAAAAGAACGTGTACAATCAGGCGAAATCACAATGGCTAATGTAAATCCTGTATTGTTTATTGCAATGGCTGTTTTTGCGTTGGCATTCATTATTTTATCATTTATTCCAATAAAAGATCCTCATGCAAGAGAGGTGAAAAAATCAGGAGTAAAATATGAACATAGTCCTTGGCATTTTCGTCATTTTGTTTTAGGAGCTATTGCAATTTTTATTTATGTTGGCGTTGAAATTGGAATTCCCGGTACTTTAAATTTCTATCTTGCAGATGTTTCAGGCAAAGGAGGAGGCTTAGATCCTCAAACAGCTGCTGCTATTGCAGGATTTGTTGCCGGAACATATTGGTTTTTAATGCTTATCGGACGTTTTTTAGGCAGTTTGGCTGGTGGAAAAGTATCAAGTAAGGCAATGCTCACGGGAGTTTCATCCTTAGGAATTATTTTAGTATTACTTGCTATATTTATACCTAAAACTATCGGCACTTCAATGCCGGTGTTTACAGGTTCATCGTTTGGTATGGTTAAAGTTCCGATAAGTGCACTGTTTTTAGTGCTATGCGGACTTTGTACATCAATAATGTGGGGAGGTATATTTAATTTGGCTGTGGAAGGATTAGGCAAATATACAGCAGCAGGTTCAGGTATTTTTATGATGATGGTAGTAGGTGGAGGAATTCTTCCATTGATTCAAAACAAAATAGCTGACTTAACAACTTATATGACAAGTTATTGGGTAATTATAATATGTCTTGTTTATCTTTTATATTATGCTTTAATTGGAAGTAAAAATGTAAACAAAGACATTCCTGTTGATGCAACTCCAACTAATTTACCTAAAGAAGTTTAATTATTAATTTGTGTGATATTATGGAAAAACCCTATGTAATAGGAATAGATATGGGTGGCACAACCACCAAGTTCGGAATTGTAGATGCGCGTGGTGCTGTTGTTTCTCAAGGAGCAATTAAAACCGATGAGCCGGACATTGAAATTTATTTGAAAGAGTTGAAATCCGGTATTAATGTGCTTGTAAATGCTGTTGGTGGTATTGATGTAATAAAGGGAATTGGCGCCGGATGTCCTAATGGTAATTATTATACAGGAAATATTGAATTTGCACCAAATTTACCTTGGAAAGGTGTTGTGCCGTTTGCTAAAATGCTGACTGAATCTTTCAATATTCCTGCTGCTATTACAAATGATGCAAATGCAGCCGCAGTAGGTGAAATGGTATATGGAGCAGCAAAAGGAATGAAAAATTTCATTATGATTACACTCGGAACAGGTGTTGGGAGCGGTATTGTTATAGATGGAAAAATTGTGTACGGACACGATGGTTTTGCCGGAGAACTCGGACATGTAATTGTGGACAAAAGTGGAAACGCACGTCTTTGCGGATGTGGACGACATGGCTGTTTGGAAGCGTATGCATCGGCAACAGGAGTAGCTCGCACGGCTCGTGAAGTATTGAAAAAAACAGATAAAGCGAGTCTTCTAAGAGAACTTAATCCCGATGAAATAACATCAAAAGATGTTTTTGATGCAGCAATGAAAGGCGATAAAGTTGCTAAGGAAGTGTTCCAACAAACAGGTAAAATTTTAGGAGAAGCACTGGCTGATTTTATAGCATTTAGCGCTCCTGAAGCTATAATTCTTTTTGGTGGGTTAACAAAAGCAGGAGATTTGATTTATAATCCGATTTATGAAAATATGGAAAAAAATGTTTTGCCAATCTGGAAAGGAAAAGTAAAACTTATTTTCTCGGAATTAAAAGAATCAGACGCTGCTATTCTTGGCGCAAGCGCTTTGGCGTGGGAATTATAAAAAATACTGAATATTTAAAAAAGAGCTGATTCAATTAAAGAGTCGGCTCTTTCTGTTTTATTCAATTACAATATTATTATATCTGTTTTTGATTTTTGAATAGAATAAAGGCGTGTTTTTCCTTTATAGGTGACTCTCAACTTAAAGGGTTTAGCGCAAACAATATGAATAGTTGGACGATTGTTATCGGTTTCGCAGATTAGAGTTACTTTTTGGTTGACAAGTTGTAAATTTTTAATACCGTGTTTATCATTACGTTTTATTGTCCAGTTGATCTGATTGTCTTTTCCCAATACTTCCAATCCCAATACATTTTCAATTAAGAGTGCGATAGGTCCTAAACCAGTCCATCCTACAAAGTCCTGTCGAGAGTAAAATGTGTTGTCCCACCGTGTTGCAGGTTCGTTTAATTCAGATGAATAACATTCCCAAAGTGTATGATAATCGTCGTTATATCTTTCATCAAAAGCAATCTTATCATTTTGAGGTTTGAAGTGAAAATAAATATCTTTTATTCTATTCAAATGATTAAAAGCAATACTGTCGGCAAGTGATGAGTGGCTATTTTTCATCAATCCTTTTATTAACATATAATTAGTAGGTGCCCATACGCTTCCTAGCCAGTAATGCCCTTTGGGGTCGTATTCAGGTTGGTTTGCCGCAAGAGTAGGGACTAAATGTGGACGCCAAAACTCGTTCGGATTTTGCAAATGAGCAGTTAAATAAGAAATTCTTTCGACAGGACAAACTTCTGATAGTAATGTCCAGAAAGCGCCAATGTGCATAGTAGGACTCAATGTTTGATTTTCGGTTAAATCATAATAAAAATGAGTTTTATCATCCCAAAGCAATTGGTTTATAAGTTTTTTTATTTTATTATATTTTTTGATGAAAATTTTTTCTTTTTCAGTATTTTGCAGATTGTGTGCTATTTTGGAAATATAAAGAGCCGCAAGAGCTTGCTGGGCAGAGTAGTCTATCCAGGCAGCTTTTCCTACACTTTTGCGGGGTGTATTGTCCATACCGCTTCCCAAAGGGGTAATATAATAAAGTCCCTTTCCTTTTTCTGTGCGACAATTTTCCTCTGTCCATTCAAAATACTTGATTAACACAGGTAAAACTCTGTGAAAACGAGAAGTATCTCCGGTTATTTCGTAGTATCTCCATTCCACCCAGGCAAAAAGAGGCGGATTTACCATAGGTTCATCATTGGTAGGTTCTGTCGCAAGTTGTCCGTTTGTTTCCCAGTAAACACGTTGAATATAACCATCATTTCTTTGTTTCTTATAAAAATTATCCAATGAAGGCATCACGGGAAATACATTTTGTCCATACATAGCAAAACTGGTAATGAAACATAAATCCCACTGATAAATTAACTCGTTAAAACCTTCATCCATATACCAAGGTTCAAATCCATTTTCTAGTGTTCCTTGCTGAATTTTATTCCAAGCCATCTGCCAGGCAGCATAATAAATTTCTATCAGTTGAGGTTGTGTTTCTAATACGGGTTCGGGAAGTTGTGCTTTTGGAAAAGGGCAATTGCTCATCTTGCGGGTTGGAGTAGGAGGGTTACCTACTTTTATAATAGAATTAAAATTATCACCGCCGTCATTTATTTTCCAATCATTTTCCGGGTCGGGAATCCAATTGCCATCTACCACAAATTTGTATTGGTAATATCCGGCAGGCAGAATAATTTCAGCTTTCCACTCACCATTTTCATTATAAATCATCGGGTTAGCTTCTGCTGACCAATTGTTAAAACTAGCTGCAATAGATACTTTTTTTGCATCAGAAGAATGAAAAATAAAAACTTGTTTTACTAATTCTATTTTATCTTCCGATTTTGCAATGTTGAGTGTGAATAGTGCAATAAAAAGAAACAATTTTTTTTTCATGGTGTACTGTTAGATTTTTTTTACTTTGTGATAATGACATTACAAATTTACTAAAACTAAACTTAAACAAAAAATCCCTGACAAGTTTTGATCTGTACCCCAAAAGTTAGACAAAAAACTTTTGGGGTATTTTTATGGCAAAAATTGAACGAAAATATCTGAGACACAGTTATTCAGAGAAAATGAAGGTTGTAGAATTATACAATCAAGGTTATGGGAATATAATTATAAGCAGGAAATTAAAAATCAGTACTGCAACAGTAAAAACATGGCTTCGAATTTACAGGGGAAAAGGATTGTTAGGTTTTGAGAGACAGCCCAATAAATCACTAACTATAGATTTAAAGGAGTCAGTAGTGCGTGATGTATTAGAAAATTTATTATCTTTCCCGTCTGTAGCGCTAAAATATGGAATAAGTTATTCTACGGCTTATAATTGGGCGCAACAGGTAAAGCAAGAAGGCTTTAACTCATTAAAAGAAACCAAGAGAGGGCGCCCTGCTAAAGATATGGGAAGATTAAAGAAAAAGGAACCGGAAACGGATATAGAAAAAATGGAGGCTGAACTTCGTTACTTAAGAGCAGAAAACGCTTACTTAAAAAAAGTGAGAGCTTTAGTTCAGGAACGGCTATTACGCGAAANCGGGAAAAAGCCAAAGCCATCGAAGAACTAAGGCTCAAATATTCGCTTTCTGATTTGCTGAAAGCATCATCGATGGCGCATGCGACATTCTATTACCATTTAAAAGCCCTTCAGAATCCGGATAAGTATCTTTTCGTAAGGGAACAAATAAATGATATTTTTACGTCCAATAAGGGCAGATACGGATATCGACGCATTACAATGGAACTTCATAACAGATCCATTAGAATCAACCATAAAACAGTTGAAAGACTCATGCGTGAGGATGGTATAAAATGTCAGGTGAGACTTAAAAAATATCGTTCTTACAGAGGTCTGGAAGGCAGAATTGCTCCCAACGTGCTGGAACGTGATTTTGTGGCTGACAGACCTAACAGTAAATGGGCAACAGATGTTACAGAGTTTGCTTTGTTTGGGCAGAAAAGGTATTTATCTCCTATTTTGGATTTATATAATGGAGAAATAATAAGCTTCAATATAAGTAGAAGTCCCAACTTATTAATGGTTACAAAAATGCTAACTAAAGCAATTAAATCTATANAAGGAGACACAAATCTAATCTTACACTCAGATCAGGGCTGGCATTATCAAAACAGATATTATCAAGATATGCTAAGAAAAACAGGAATTACACAAAGTATGTCCAGAAAAGGTAATTGTCTGGATAATGCAGTAATGGAAAACTTTTTTGGGATTCTTAAATCTGAGTTATTATATTTACAGAAATTTTCAAGTATTGAACAGTTTGAGTCTGAACTAAAGAAATATATTTACTATTACAATAACGACAGAATTAAAGCAAAACTAAAAGGACTAAGTCCGGTTAAGTTCCGAACCAAGTCCTTTCAATCTTAATTATTAATCCGTCCAACTTTTTGGGGGCAGATCATTTTGTCAAGGATTTTCTTTCTGTGCGCAGGATGAGACTCGAACTCACACACCGGAACCGGCACTACCCCCTCAAAGTAGCGTGTCTACCAATTTCACCACCTGCGCTTAAAGCTAGAAAATAGAAGTCAGAAATTCGAAAAAACTGAAAACTATAAACTAATAAAAGTGCCCAAAACAGGACTCGAACCTGCACAGCTTTGCAGCCACTAGTCCCTGAAACTAGCGTGTCTACCAATTCCACCATTTGGGCTAATTTCTAGAGAAAAAAAGCGAAACGCGCTTGTTTCGCTGATTTTTCACTTTTCTTTAGAGCGAAAAACGGGACTCGAACCCGCGACCCTAACCTTGGCAAGGTTATGCTCTACCAACTGAGCTATTTTCGCATTTTTTTTAAGACCTTGCCAAGGTTAATTATTAAATATTTTCGGGGCAAGGTTATGCTCTACCCTGCCTGCCGCAGGCAGGCAATTGAGCTATTTTCGCATTTTCGGATTGCAAAGATACATTATTTTTTATTTTTATCAAATTTATTTTGTCAATTTGTTTTATCCGAATCTTTTTCGTCCTTGCCATGTGTTTCTTTCTTCCAGTCTCTTTTCCAATTTGTGTACGAACTCAAAGTTTTTTAATCCCCAATCAGGTGCAATAAGTAATTCTTTTGGTGATTGTGATACAAAGCGTTCAACAGCGATTGTCGGGTTCAAATATTCTAAGAAGTCAATTGCCAAATCAATATATTCATCTGCCGTGTAGAGATGAAACCATTCCGGATGCATTGCAAATTGTGTTGCCATTTTTGTTCCTTTTACCAATTGCAACTGGTGAAGTTTAATGGCGGAAAGAGGCAATTCTGAGATTCTTTTTGCATGTAAAATAATCTTTTCTTTATCTTCAAACGGAAATCCTAAAATAAGATGCGCACCTACATTCAATCCTTTTTGGGCTGTTTTTGTTACAGCTTCTACTGCTGATGCATAATTATGTCCGCGGTTAATAATTTTTAAGGTTTCATCATCGGTGCTTTCAATGCCGTATTCAATCATCACATAATATTCCCGGTTTAATTCCGCAAAATAATCAAGCAATTCATCATTAATGCAATCAGGGCGCGTTCCTACGACAAGTCCAGTTACTTTTGGGTGTGAAAGAGCTTCAGAATAAATTTTTGTCAGATTTTCAATGGAATCGTAAGTGTTTGTATAACTCTGAAAATAAGCAAAATACAACTGAGATTGATATTTATGATGAAAAAAAGTAATTCCTTCTTCTATTTGTTGTGAAACAGATTTGGTAGGTTTACAATATTCGGGACTAAAAGTTTGATTATTGCAATACGTACAACCTCCTGTACCTTTACTTCCATCACGATTAGGACATGTAAAGCCGGCATTTATCGAAATTTTCTGAATACGTTCGGAAAATTCGGATTTGAGTACCGTGTTGTAATTTAAGTATCTTTCCATTATATAAACAAACTTTGCCAAAGTTCAAAACTTTGGCAAAGTTAAATCTAAACTGCATTTTACATTAAATTCCCAAATCAGCTCTTACTGCGTTGATTTTTTCATCTGCGGCAGCTTCTGCAAGATTGTAATCTTCACGGGTCTTTATTTGTCCGCGCACTTCAATGTAGAATTTAATTTTTGGTTCTGTTCCCGAAGGACGAACGGAAATTTTTGTTCCGTCTTCGGTGAAAAATTGCAATACATTGGAAGTTGCGGGCATTTCCAGATCAGTTACATTTCCTGAATGAACGTCAGTCATTTTCAATGTTTTGTAATCCTTTATCGTTTTTACCTGTGAACCTGCAATTTCTTTAGGTGGATTTGTACGGAAATTGGTCATCATTTGCTGTATTTCATCTGCGCCTGATTTTCCTTTACGAACAACAGAAATACCTTTTTCTTTGCCGTAACCGTATTCAATATATATGTCTTGAAGCAATTGATAAAGCGATTTTCCGTTGTCTTTTGCCCACGCGGTAATTTCCGCTATTAAAACACAAGATGAAACAGCATCTTTATCACGTACAAAATCTTCGGGGAGGTAACCGTAACTTTCTTCACCGCCTCCAATATACACTTTTTTGCCTTCGTTTTCGCGAATTACACTTGCAATCCATTTGAAACCGGTGTAACAATCAAAAATCTCCACATTTTCTTTATTTGCTACATCTTTAATGACTTCGGTAGTTACAATTGTTTTTACAACATACTCGTTCCCTTGAAGTTTGCCAAGTTCTTTCCAGCGTTTAATTAAATAATAAGTAAAAATAAGGCAAGTTTGGTTTCCGTTTACTAAAATCCATTCGCCTTTATCATTTTTCACGGCAATTCCAATTCGATCAGCATCAGGATCCGAAGCCATTACCATATCTGCATCGGTTTCTTTGGCTTTTTGAATAGCCATATCTAAAGCTGCAGGTTCTTCGGGATTTGGAGAAACTACCGTAGGGAAATTACCACTGATAACATTTTGTTCGGGAACATCAATAACATTTGTAAAACCATATTCACGTAAGGTTCTGGGAATAAGTTTCACACCCGTTCCATGAATTGGTGTGTAAACGATTTTTAAATCTTTATTCCGAGTAATGGAATCGGGCGATAACGATAATGTTTTTATTTTTTCAATGTACAATTTATCTACGTCTTCGCCGATAATTTCAATTAAAGCAGGATTTCCTTCAAATTTAATGTCATTAACGTCCTTGATTTTTTCCACTTCGGCAATTACATTTACATCGTGTGGCGCAACCAATTGTGCTCCATCATTCCAATATGCTTTGTAACCATTATATTCTTTTGGATTATGAGATGCTGTAAGAATTATTCCACTCTGACAACCAAAATGGCGAATTGCAAATGAAGTTTCAGGAGTAGGACGAAGATCTTCAAAAAGATATACTTTAATACCGTTTGCAGAGAAAATATTAGCAGAAATTTCAGCAAATTTACGGCTGTTGTTACGACAGTCGTGTCCGATAGCTACGCTGATTTGAGGTATATCCGGAAATTGTGCTTTTAAATAATTGCTCAAACCTTGTGTGGCAGCTCCAACAGTGTAAATATTCATACGATTGGTTCCCACGCCCATAATACCGCGCAAACCGCCTGTGCCAAATTCTAAATCTTTATAAAATGCTTCAATAAGTTCGGTTTTATCTTCAGCTTCCATCATTTTCTTGACTTCCGCTTTGGTTTCTGCATCATAATTTCCATCTAACCAAACTTGTGCTTTGGCTGTTACTTCTTTTAATAAATTATTGTCCATATTTTCTAATTTTACTATAAACTATTGACTTATTAAACTTCTTCTTTCTTTATATTAGGTAATTCCAATCCGTAACCTTTGCGTTTGTCTTCGGCTTTGAGCCAAAGAGCAACTAATACGGCAACAATAGTGAGTCCTACAAATATAATCCACGTTTTTGTGTAATCATAAGTTACAGTTTGTTT
>LR026962.1:87795-157515 GCA_900498215.1 uncultured Paludibacter sp.
GTTCCAAAAGGTACCAAACTCGGAAGAACTCCTGCCCATTTTTCTGAAACGCCGAATTTATTCACCATCAAATCCGGTCCATATTTATAAAAGGGAAATACTGCGGAGTAAAACAAAACGCAAAGTACTGCAATCAACCAAAAACCTCTGCTTTTTACAATCACTTTTAGATCAGAAAACTTAAATTCATCCTCNGAAGACATTGTAGTGGTGTTAAGATGCAGTTGTTTATCTAATTTTTTGTCCATAAAGTTATAATAGAAAAAAGCAATAAATCCTAAAATAAGAATGATCACTCCAATTAAAATCCACAGGGGAACTCCTTGCCGGTCTGCAATGTATGCTCCAAATGCTAATGGAACAAATGAACCTAAACGTGCTATAGCAACTTGCATACCCATTGCCAGCGCCATCTCTTTTCCGTCAAACCATTTTACTAATGCTTTTGAAACAGTAATTCCCGCATATTCACATCCTACGCCAAATAATGCATAACCTATTGAGGCATAAAAAACTTGTTCTTTAATATTCCACAATCCGAATACATTTATTTCGTTTGTAATTGAAAAACCGCCTTTAAATGCTATATATTTTATAGTACCGCCAATTATCATCAGCAAAGTAGATGCGATGGTACTTACACGAATTCCAAATTTATCAAGCATTACTCCAACAATGAGTAACATCAATAAAAATACATTGAAGAGACTGTACGAACTTGTTACAATTCCAAAATCAGAACTGTTCCATCCGTACGAACGTTCCAGAATCGGTTTTAATGGAGAAATAACCTCAGTGAAAAGATAAGCACCAAACATAGTGAAGGACAAGATTAAAAGAGCAGTCCAACGTGCTCCTTTTGAATCGCGCAAAGTGGCAGCAATATTCTCAGTCATAATAAAAAATATTTTTGATGATTAATTTTTAGGACGACAAAGCTAATGAAAATTATTGAATTTTAAGAGGAGAGATGAAAAAAACTTTGTAGTACGTTAAATGAAAGGATACACTTTATCGGATTTATTAAAATTATTTTTCAACTTCATATAAAAGTTTAATTTAAATTATAAATATGCATATTTTATTTTTATTCTTTTATCTTTGCAGTCCGCTACAAAATTTAAGATGATTGACATAATAATACACGGGATAGTAATCGGATTGAGTATTTCAGTTCCTTTGGGACCTATAGGAATGTTATGCATCCAACGTACGTTAAGCAGAGGACAAAAATATGGTTTAGCTACGGGTTTTGGAGCAACCACTTCCGATTTGTTTTATACAATTGTCACCTTGTTTTTTTTGAGTTTTGTGGTCGATTTTATTGATGCTCACAAACTTGTAATTCAAATTATTGGTGCGGTGTTGGTAGTTGCTTTTGGAGTGTGGATTTTTAGAACAAACCCTGTAACACAACCGCGTGCTCAAGATAAAAAAATACAACATTCATTATTTGAAGATTATATAACTTCTTTTTTTCTGACGCTCTCCAATCCGTTGATTTTATTTGTTTTAATAGCGCTTTTTGCGCATTTTACGTTTATTACGCACGAAACAAAATTTTTTGAAATGGTATTAGGTTTGGCTTCTATTTCATTGGGAGCCGGAGCGTGGTGGTTTATTCTCACATATTTTGCCAGCCATTTCAGAAATAGAATTAATGTACGTGAATTGAAATTGGTAAATCAAATAACCGGCGGATTTATTATTCTTTTAGGCGTAATCGGGATATTAAAAAGCATTTTTTAAAAGAAAAAACGATGATTTTCCATCGTTTTTTTGTTTAATTTATTCATCAGAATCATCACTTTCATTTTCATCTGTGAATATTTTATCCAGTTCTTCTTTGGTAGCTTTTCCATTGAACCAAATAACGTTGATTTCATTTTTATTTTTCACAATAATTAATACGTCTGCGTTATCTTTTTTAGTTATTCTACGGTAAATGTTTGCATCTTCTCCCTTGGAGCGACTTGCTACCATTGTTTCAAAATCTTTATTATTTACAAGTTTTGTAATTTCGCCTTGAAATTTAGTAAAAAGTGCGTCTTTTTCATCAGTTTGACTGAGCGTGAGAATTTTTAATCCTTTCATTCTCGAAGTTAAATCACTGTAATCATCTGTAATGAAAACTTTGGCAAATTTCATAAGGAGTGAACCTACCGATACGTATTCAAAGCGGTCATTGCCAGCATATTTTTTAAATAACTTATTAATATCTTGTGCTTGTGATACCGATACAAATAATAAAAATGCAGCTAAAAAAGTGGTTAATTTTTTCATTTTTGAATTAAAATTTAATTTACATTGTGTTTCTTCGAAATTTGTGCCTAAAAATATCCATGTTTTTGACAGTATGTTGTATATGTTTTTTTCCAACGGAATAATTTTAAGTTTATTATCTTGATATAAATTGAGACTAAAAAAACTGACAACCAACATTTAATTTATTAGTTGCCAGAATTTGATACATTAAATTATTATGGCTTTTGTGTTAAATAAACAGCATTATTTTTAGTTGCGGCTAAAGTCAAAAATATATTTGTGTTGTTTTTGGACTATACTCAACTTTCATTAACGTCTCCTTTAAGCCAGATTAAAATGATTTCTTTTCCTTCTTTATTAATGACAATAATATCTGTTTGTTTATCTTTTAGTACTCTTTTTAAAATATTTACATTACCGTCTTCGTTATCATTTGAAACTATAGTCTCAAATTTTTTATTTGTAAAAGTAGAATAAATATCCCGGGCAAATTCGTTAGCTAAAGGCGCGTTATCGTTTGTTATATTTAATTTTAGAACTTTCACCCCTTCTACTTTCTTTAATAATTTTGAGACCCCTTTTATTTTTTTATTTTTACTAAGGTCGGAAGTGTTATCAATAGCTGTATATTGAAAATTGTTGTCTTTGGCATATTTATTAAAAAACCTGTCTAAATTTTGGGCTTTTACGGTTGTTGCTGATAATGCAACTATGATTATTAGAAGCAAATTAATTTTTTTCATTGTTGGTGTTAGTTTAGATTAGTTGTTATTTAATTGTAAGTAAGTTATTTAGTTTAAAATGTGGTTTGAAAATGTACTTTTTTGAGAGTAAATTTATCAGTGCTTGTATGGTCTACTTTTTATTGTTAGTTGAATCTTTATCTGTTTTTTTCAACATTCCGTTCTCAGGTATTTTATAATCTCCGGAAGGTAATTGCAAATCTTTTAGATTCTCCAAATTTTCTAACCCTTTGAGGTTTTTAAGTTCTTCCAAATTTTCAAGTCCTTGTAATCCCTGAAGTCCTTGTAATCCTTGAAGCATTCCCAAACTTTGAAGCTGGCTTAAATCTCCAAGTTTTTGAAATTCGCCCATATTGAATAATCCTTTTTTACCTTTATCTACCGTCCACAAAATATTAATTTCGGTTTTATCTCTGTTTATAATAACGGTTTCACCTTGATTATTGCCTTCTTTTGGATGCGAATAAATGTATGAACGTTCACTTTTTTCGCGTGAAGCAACCTGTAATTCAAAGTTTTCTTTTTTCATAATTTCAAGAACTTCTTTTTCTACGGATTCAGCCAGCGCTTTGTTTGTAGCATTAATTTCCAGAGTAAGTGTCTGCATATTTTTCCCGATTTTTGTGTACGAGAAACGTTCGTCGTCGGCATATTTCTCAAAAAAGCCGTTTAAACTTTGTGCTTGAGCCCCCGCTGCAAAAATCAGCAGCAAAGAGGCAAGAATAAATGTTTTTTTCATAATTGTATTTCTTGTAAATGTTTAATTTTTATTGAGTTAATAATAAAGTAAATAAAAAATGAGCTCTGTTTTATTTATTTTTCAATTTTAATTTGTTTTTCAATTTCGTTTAGTTTTTCCCGCACCAGTTTATTGTCTTTGTACGATGCTAGACTTTTATGAATCACGTTCAATGATTTTTCAATCTTTGCATTGGCAAAATTGCGTGCCATTTCAGAATTGTTGATGCGTTTTCCGTGTACAATCATATAATTTTCATCATTTGTTTGATAACGGGCTATAAACAGTATCAGCAAACAAGCGGCAGCTACGCTTGAAGTTATAATCATTATTCGCTGACGTAAAGAAATGTTTTTTGCTGATTTTATTTCCGTTTTTTGCGAAATAATTTCTCTTTCATTTTCAAATGCCTGAAAAAGAGGAGCATACTTTTGATGTGCGGGAATAATATTTCCTTGTTTATAATATGTTTTCAACTCTTTTTCTTCTTGCAGCGAAGTTTTTCCTGCAAAATATTTTTCCAATAAATCATCTATTCTGTTCATCGTTATTTTAATTTCTGGTTTGTAATTCTTTTAAAAGTTGTGTTCTGATTTTTGCCCGCGCACGTGAAAGATTCACACAAACGGCATTTTCAGAAAGTTCGGTAATGTAAGCAATTTCGGCTATTTCCATTTCTTCCACGTCGCGCATACGCATTACGGTGCGTTGAATTTCAGGTAATTTGTCAATGAGCGAACTTGCGTAATTTGCCATATCGCGTATTTCCAACTGCTGTGTGGGAGTAGGAGCGTGATGTTCCATTTCTTGCGGTAAATTTTCCGAGTAATGTTTTTTTCGCAGTGTGTCAATACACAAATTTCGCATTGTTTTCAGCGTGAATGTAAATTTGTTTTCGGCGTAATCTAATGTTTCGCGTTTTTCCCAAAGTTTTAGTTGCAAATCCTGTACGGCATCTTTTGCTTCGTCCGTATTTTGAAGCATGGATTTTGCCATACGGAAAAGCTTATCCGAAAGCGTGGAAAAAAGTGCATTAAATTCTCGAGCATCCATACACTAATAAAGACGTAGGTGGAAAAAAAATATTACACGAAGGAAAGAAAATTTTTTGAAAAAAATAGAGACGCAATTTTTCGCGTCTCTAAAAATATCTAAACTATCCTTTTTATCACTCTTAATTTATGGGTATATTCTCCGGTTTGAGAAGAAATAATTCCTTGTGAATCAATTATTTCTATTTTTGCGCATCCGGAAGCGTGAATAATTTGATGGGAATTAATAAGAATACCTACGTGGATGATATTGCCCTCTTCGTTTTCAAAAAATGCCAAATCGCCCGCTTTTACTTCTTCGAGAAAATCCACCACTTCTCCTAATTCAACTTGTTGTGATGCATCGCGCGGCAACGATTTTCCTATCATAGAAAAAACTACTTGCACCAATCCCGAACAATCTATTCCAAAAACACTTTTTCCGCCCCAAAGATAAGGAGCGTTAATGTATTGCTGCGCAAGTTCTACCGCAAGCGCGCCTAAGTCTGATTTGGAATAAGAAGGTTCAAATTGTGCAAAATGATAAATTTCACCGAGCAGTTCAAATTGTTCGTTCTGAATTGGAGGAATTAAACTTCCGCCGGGAAGAATGATTTTTTCTACACTTGATGTCTTGAAACACACTACAAAAGCTGTTTTTGCAGGTTTGAATTTGGATGTGTCTGTCGGTTTTTCCGTAAAATACTTTTTATTCACTGTTTTACGACTTATCCAGCCCTCGTAATTATCGGTGAGATTTTTTATACGGTACCATTTTTCATTTGTTTCTAAAATTTCAATTTGCTCACCGAAAAGAAGTTGTGAAATCATTTCGCTGCAATCGTCAGCTTCAATACGCATAGGAATTAGTGGAAATGTAATGATGGTGTACATATTATATGTTTAAGAGTTCAATTGTTTCGTGTTTCTTGTTTCTTGTTTCTTGTTTGATTACCGTAGAAACCAGTCTTACCTCTTGTGTATCGACGACTGATTTTTGTCTCCAATTAATGCAAAAATACGTAAACTTTAAACATTTTATGCGAAGTTGACGTTTTTTTTATACTTTTGAATGAAATTTCAGTGATTCATAAAGATAAGCGACTAAAAATGAAACTCCAACTTACTCAACAAACCAGTAAAAAAATCCTTCGTATCGGATTGTTTTTAAGTGTGGTAGCCCTTATTATTCAATTTTTCCCACATCAAAAGAAATTCAAATATCAATATGAATTGGGAAAACCGTGGACGTATGAACTTCTTACGGCTTCGTCCGATTTTCCAATTTATAAAACCGAGGAGCAACTCAAAAAAGACAAAGAGGAATTACTGAAAAATTTTACGCCATATTTTCAGGTAGACGAAAGTGTGGAAAAAAGACAGATAAATAAATGGTATTCGGACTGGAAAGATTCAAATAATGGTGAAGAACCTGCATTTGCCGAATATATTAACCAAAAATTAAAAAAAATATATAACAAAGGCATATTATCATTTAGAGATTATGAAATGTTGAAAAATAAAAATCGTAATGAGATTATGCTTGTTTATCCCAACAGAACAACTCAAAGCGCTTCGATAGATGATATTTATACACCAAAAGTTGCTTATGAGGAGATTTTGGTTAACAAACCGTATAAATTTAGCGATGATGAATTCAGAAAATACAATATGAATTTGTATTTGGTAGAAAATCTGAATTATGACAGTATTACTTCTGAAAATGTGCAGAACGATATGCTGAAAGAACTCTCGCTGACATCAGGAATGGTACAGGCAGGCGAACGCATTATAGATAAAGGTGAAATTGTAACACCCGGCATCTATTCCATACTTAATTCTATGAAAATAGAATCGGAAAAAAAGAGTTCCATGTTTCAGTCTTCTTATTTAGTGCTTATTGGGGAAATAATTGTGGTATTTGCTTTAATTTTGCTGCTTACCTTGTATTTATATTTGTTCCGTCCACTTATATTTGAAAGCACTAATAATTTAATCTTCATTTCTATCCTTATTTTAATGATGGTGGCGTTGAGTTCTCTTGTAACCCGATTTTCAAATTTAAGTATTTACATCATTCCTTTTACGCTTTTACCTGTTATAATACGTGTCTTTTTCGATTCCCGCACGGCACTTTTTGCTCATATTATTGCCGTTTTAATTGTGTCTTTTATGGCAGATAATCCATTTTTATTTATTATTCTTCAAGTAGCGGCAGGAATGGCGGCAGTTTCCGGTTTGAAAGATTTAACGCAGCGTTCACAATTAACACAAACAGCTTTTTATATATTTCTTACTTATGCCTTTATGTANTTGGCNGTAGGATTTATTTCTGTGGGCGATTTGAATAAAATACGCTATTTGCCNGTACTNTATTTCGGAATAAGTTCGCTATTACTATTATTTGGTTATGTGTTGATTTATTTGTTTGAAAAAATTTTCGGGCTTATTTCTTCTATTACGCTGATAGAACTTACCAATATTAATAGTGATTTAATGTTGCAATTTGCAGAATTGGCGCCGGGAACTTTTCAGCATTCACTTCAAATGTCAAATTTAGCTACGGAAGCCGCAAAAAAAATCAATGCAAACAGTTTGCTGGTACGTACAGGCGCTCTTTATCATGATATTGGGAAAATGAAAAATCCNCAATATTTTATTGAAAATCAGGTGGAAGGAGATAATCCACTTTCAAGAATGAATTACCTGGATGCAGCTCAAGCCATTATTCAACATGTGCCTGATGGAGTTGCCATTGCCAAAAAAAACCATTTGCCGGAACAAATCATTGCATTTATTACTACGCACCATGGACATAGCAAAGTAAAATATTTTTATAACTCATTTGTAAATGAAAATCCGAACGTAAAACCGGATGAAGAAAAGTTTACTTATCCCGGTACGCTTCCTTTTAGTAAGGAAACAGCTATTCTGATGATGGCGGATGGCGTGGAAGCGCGTTCACGAACATTGGAAGAATATACGGAAGAAAATATAAGCAATATGGTAGATGCAATGATTGACGCTCAAATTGCCGATGGACAATTTAAAGATGCTCCCATAAGTTTCAGAGATGTGGAAACGGTAAAAAAAGTATTTGCAGATAAAATTAAAAATATGTATCATAATCGGATTAAATATCCCGATTTGAANCAACCTACAGAAGAAAAAAAATAAAGCAGCGANNNNTCGCTGCTTTATTTTTAAGATTTTAAATCATTCAACATACGCTGAGCTACTTCTAAAATTTGCGTGTCGTCTAAAAGAACAATTCCCCCATCAGGACCCGGTTCAATATGAAGACCAACACTTTTTCCTACCTTATAATCACTTCCGCCGAAATAATTTTTTACCGTTTCTTTTTCCAGACCAAGTTCATCAGCGATCTTGGTCATACTCCCGCTTGGCAGTGCATCTTTTATTCTGCGTAACTCGTTGAATGTTATCGTCTTTGTCATGATAGTAATGTTTTTATGGTTAATAATTCCGAATGTTAATTTTGAGCAATAAACATAGTATTTTCTTTTTATTCTGCAAAATATTTTTCAATAAAAAAATAAAATATTTTTCTTTTTTATTTCATTTCTATTACATTTTGTTGATAGACAATAACTTATTATTTCATTTTGTATATTCTTTATAAAATTCCACAATGGTTTCTATTCCTTTTTGGAAAAGTTCAATCGGAAAATTCTCATTAGGGGAATGAATAGCGTCGGATTCCAATCCAAATCCCATTAAAATAGGTTTTACTTTCAGTGTTTTTTCAAAAACGGGAACCACTCCAATACTTCCTCCTCTGCGAACAGGAAGAGGTTTTTTACCAAAAACTTTTTCATAAGCTTTTTCTGCTGCTTTATATTCTTTTGAGTCTATTGGGCAAACATAACTTTCTGCTCCGTGAAGTGTAGAAACTTTTACATCAATGTATTTTGGGGCGATTTTGTACAGATATTTTTCTACCAATTGGGCAATTTTATCATATTTTTGATGTGGAACCAAACGCGCCGAAAGTTTTGCGTAAGCTTTAGCGGGAAGCACAGTTTTACTGCCTTCGCCGGTGTAACCGCCCCAAATTCCACAAATATCCATGGCGGGACGAGTTCCGGTACGTTCTATGGTGGAATATCCTTTTTCGCCGTGAACAAATTGAATATTCAAATTTTCTTTGTATTCTTTTTCATCAAAAGGAATTTGTTTTATCAGTCCTTTTTCTTTTTTGGAAATTTTTTCCACATCATCGTAAAAATGGGGAATAGTAATTCTTCCATCTTTATCAATTAATTGCGCTAGCATTTTTGAAAGTTCCATAATTGGGTTTGCAACAGCGCCGCCAAAAATTCCGGAATGTAAATCTCTGTTGCCCGATGTTACTTCAATTTGCCAGTAAGCTAAACCTCGAAGTCCGGTAGTAATACTGGGTTTATCTGCGGCAAGCATACTTGTGTCGGAAACTAAAACGGTATCGCATTGCAGCATTTTTTTATTTTTCTTACAAAAATCCTCCAAACTCGGCGAGCCGATTTCTTCTTCGCCTTCCAATAGAAATTTTACATTGCAATTTAATTGATTTGTGTTTACGAGGTATTCAAATGCTTTGGCGTGCATAAATGATTGTCCTTTGTCATCATCGGCTCCGCGTGCAAAAATTTTTCCATTTCTTACTTCCGGTTCAAATGGCGGCGTCTCCCAAAGTTCAAGAGGTTCTGCCGGCATTACATCGTAATGTCCGTAAACTAAAACAGTAGGAAACGTTTTATTTATAATTTTTGAACCGAAAACTACAGGATTTCCATTCGTTGAAAGAACTTCTGCATTATCAATCCCTGCTTGTAGTAAAAGATTTTTCCAATGTTCGGCACATTTTTTGATTTCAGGTTGTTTATCTGAGTGAGAACTGATACTTGGAATGCGTATTAAATTAAATAATTCATCTAAAAAACGAGGAAGATTCTCTTGGATATATTTTTGTGTAGTCATATATAAATAAATTTATTTTTAATTTTAACAAAAACAGAGAATGAATTGTTTGAATTTGATCGGTTGTAATGAGTATTTTAAAGAATCAAGTGCTTTTGCTTATAATTCTGTTACTATTTTCATATATCTGTTTTTATGATTTATCTATGATTAATTTATGGTATTTCTTTGTGTGTAAACTTTTGATTTATAATAATATATAAACAATGTGCTATTTAAATTAAATTAATATCTTTCAAAATTGTGGATTTATTTATTTTTTGTTATTTTTGCATTTTACTCAATTCATATTAATTTCACTTTATAAAAGTTCTTTTCACTTTGTTATTAAGTGAGTTTGAGTAATAAATTTATCAATATAGAGATATGAAAAATAAATTTATAGTTGTTTACTTTTTTTCTGTGGCATTAATTTTTGCCGGTTGTAGCTCACAAAAAGATTTAGCTTATTTCAATAAAGTTAATAAATCTTCTGCCGATTCAATAAATTTGCTATTTAAAGCTAATCATGAAACAAAAATTACAGTGGGAGATCTAGTTTCGATAGTCGTATCCGGCGCAGATCCAAAAGCCGTAGTCCCTTTTAACTCGCCTGTAATTTCCTATTACTCTCCAAATTCTGAAAATATTTACAGCCAACCAATATTGCAACCCTATCTTGTAGATGTTGATGGCAATATAAACTTTCCTCAATTAGGAAAAATTAAACTACTTGGCTTAAAGAAATCGGAAGCTATTGATTTAATTACTGAGAAGTTAGAACCTTATTTAAAAAATCCAATAGTAACAATAGGTTTTGTTAATTACAAGATTACAGTGTTGGGTGAAGTACTTCGTCCTGGGCAATATACCGTTAATAATGAAAGAATAACGGTGTTAGATGCTCTTGGATTAGCTGGAGATATGACCATTTACGGTAAAAGAAATAATGTATTAATAACACGCGAAAATAATGGGAAGTTAGAATTTGCAAGATTGGATTTGAACTCGGATGAAGTATTTAAATCTCCGTATTACTATTTGCAACAAAACGACGTTATTTATGTGCAACCTAATGGAGCAAAAGCAATTGCTTCTCAAAATGTACCTCTCTATATTTCAGCAGCTTCAACTCTAATAACACTGACTACATTAATATTTACAATTGCTAAAAAGTAAATCGTACGAGTATTTTTAATAATTTATAATTTAAGATGGACAACAATATCGGAAATGCTAACATGGATGTAGTAAACCTTAGAGATTTACTGATAAGATATTTGAAGAAATGGTATTGGTTTTTATTGGCTATTATTATAGCCTTTATTTTGGCCTTTTTTTACTTGAAATCTACAGATGTAAAATATAATATCCAGACCACCATAATGCTGAGGAATGATGATAATACGTCAGGAGGAGATCAAATGGCAATGTTGGAAAGTTTAGGGTTATTTAATGCCTCTAAATCTCTTGAAGATGAAATACAAGTTATAAATTCTCATAAAATAATAGGGCAAGCTATAGATTCTTTAGAACTACAAACAGAGTATTATGAAAAGGATGGATTAAAATATGTGGAAAAATATGCAAATTTACCTATAAAATTAGTGATACCTCCTTACTATACCGATACCCTGAAACGGAAGATTCAAATTTACTTAAAAGAAAAAGGTGGGAGTTATATTGTTAAATTTAAATATGGAAATTTTAGACAAACATATAAACTCTCAAATATACAGGAGCCATTTAAAACTCCCGCAGGGGAACTGAAATTCCAAGTAATAAAAGCTTCAAAAGAATACAAGAAATATAAAATTCTGGTTTATCCTATGAAAAATCTTGTTGCAAGTTATAGTAGCAAGATTCAGGCGGGGGCTGTGAATAAACTTTCTACCAATACTATAAAAATTTCGATGGTAGAATCTAATGTGAAGAAAGCAGAAGATTTTTTAAATAAATTAGTAGAATTATATAATTTAGATGCTATTTCAGATAAAAATCTTATAGCAACTAATACTGCACGATTTTTAACTGATAGGTTGGCGCTCATCACGCAGGAATTATTTACTGTTGAATCGGATGTGGAAAAATATAAAAAGAGCAATAGTATTACAGATATTTCTTCTGAAGCAAGCATATATTTACAATCATCAAGTGAATATGGTAAAAAAATAGCCGACTTAGAAACACAGCTCAAATTGATACAATATATAGATGGATATATAAAAAATGATAAAAATCAATATAGTTTAATTCCGGCAAACATAGGAATTGAAGATCAGGGATTAGTAAGTCTTATTCAAACATATAATACCGCTATTTTAGATAGAATGAGATTAGTAAAAACCTCGAATGAAAATAACCCCGCTCTTATTGATTTGGAAGAACAAATTAAGGCTTTGCGTTCAAATATAATTTCAAGTGTGAATAATGTAAAAAGCGGATTGGTAATTTCAAAGAATGATGTAACTAGAAGAGAAATGGAGTTTAATTCAAGAATAAGAGCGGTTCCTACTCAAGAAAGACAATTCCTTGAAATTAAACGCCAACAGGAAATAAAACAGAATCTATATCTGTTCTTGTCGCAAAAAAGAGAAGAAAATGCATTAGCACTTGCCAGTACGGCTCCTGCTGCTCGCACGATTGATAAAGCTTATGCTTCACTCGCACCTGTATCTCCTAAAAAAATGATGATATATTTAGTTGCTTTAATTTTAGGACTTTTAGTGCCATTTTTAATTATTTACTTAAGGGATTTGATAAATAATAAAATTGAAGACGCAAAAGAATTCCAGAAAATTGTTAAAGCGCCATATTTAGGTAACATATGCATTAGTCGTGAAGCAGAAAGAGTTGTGGTAGAAGAAGGCAAGGTAACTCCAATTGTGGAAATGTTTCGTCTTATAAGAACAAATCTACAGTTTATGACGGCGTCTAAGAAGTCTCCGGCGATATTAGTAACTTCTACTATTAGTGGAGAAGGTAAATCATTTATTTCCATAAATTTAGCTATGTCTTTTGCTTTAATGAAAAAGAAAGTAATTTTGGTTGGAATGGATATACGTAATCCAATGTTAGGCGAGTATATGCATATTCCTAAAAAGAATGGTTTAACTGTTTATTTATCAGACGACTCCTATCAGGTAAATGATATAATTATGCCTTCGGGATTTCATAACTATTTAGATGTGATTCCGGCAGGACCCGTTCCTCCCAATCCTTCAGAATTATTAATGAGTTCACGACTGGATGAATTAATGGAAGAATTAAGAAAAGAATATGATTATATTATTGTGGATTCTGCACCAATTGGTATGGTATCAGATACATATTTGTTAAGTAGGGTAGTAGATAATAGTGTGTTTGTTGCAAGACAAGATTACACTCCCAACGATTCTTGTCAACTAATTAATGATATATATGAAGAAAAGAGGTTGAATGATATGGGTGTAGTATTAAACGGTACGCCTGCCACTTCAAGTTATGGTTATGGTTACGGTTATGGTTACGGTTCTGATTATCGAAGAAAACAAAGCCAAAAAGCTGCTCCGAAAATAACCTTTGGAGATAAGGTGAATGATCTCTTCTATAAAATTTTCAAGAAATAATAAATTCAAAATAAAACTCAAAAGGGAGAACAAATAGTTCTCCTTTTTTTAGTTTGGGTTCAACAGAATTTAAAAATAAAAAGCAACTCATTTCTGAATTGCTTTTTGCGGTATGGACGGGACTCGAACCCGCGACCCCCTGCGTGACAGGCAGGTATTCTAACCAGCTGAACTACCACACCAATGATGTGTTTTTTTTAATGCGGTGCAAAGATACTGCAAAATTTTATATCTGCAAAATATCTATGAAGAAAAAACGTATATTTTATAAAATATTTTTCTTTATATTTGCAATAAGTATAGTTTTAAAGAAATGAATCATTAATAAATCATATTTTAGAGCAATATGTAAATAAATCAAGTTTTAATACCAATAAATATGGAAGTAACAAGAATATTTGACATTTTGGATAATTATTTAGAAAAATATCCAAATCAGGAGGTGGCATTGGCTTATAAAAAAGACCGAAAATGGAACAAAATAAGTATTGACGAATATGTAGAAGCGACTAATAATGCAAGTTATGGCTTACTTGCACTGGGAGTTAAAAAAGGAGATAAAGTAGGAATTGTAAGCGGAAATCGTCCAGAATGGAATATGCTTGATTTTGGCGCTATGCAAATTGGGGCTGTTTCTGTACCTATTTATCCTACAATTAGTCAGGATGATTATAAACATATTCTAAATCATGCCGAAATAAAAGTCATTTTTATTGAAGGAAAAGATTTAAGAGCAAGACTGGAGCCAATTTTGCCAACAGTAAAAACGTTGAAAGAAATCTACACTTTTGATAATGAGGGTTCAAAATATAAAGTGCTCTCAGAATTAATAGAGTTAGGTAAAAACAATCCAAAGCCAGAGAAATTAACTCAATTGAAAGCCGAAATAAAACCGGGCGATTTAGCAACAATTATTTATACCTCAGGAACTACCGGAGTGCAAAAAGGAGTTATGTTGTCTCATAGTAATCTTGTCAATCAAATACTAAACCTATGTGAGATTCCAGCTAAATGGAGTAAAATAGCTTTAAGTTTTTTGCCGCTTTGCCATGCTTACGAACGTATGATGGTTTATCTGTATCAATATCTTGGAATGTCTGTTTATTATGCGGAAAGTTTAGGAACAATAGCTGAAAATATTAAGGAAATAAATCCTACTATGATGACTTGTGTGCCGCGTTTGCTTGAAAAAATTTATGATAAACTGTATTTGGCAGGGAAAAACCTTTCTTTCGTTCAGAAAAATCTTTATTATTGGGCTTTTAAATTAGCTAAACGATATCAGTTGGAAGGAATGAGTTTTTTTGATAAAATACAATTAAAACTTGCAGATAAACTGATTTATTCCAAATGGAGAGCTGCTATTGGAGGAAACTTTGATATTGTTGTTTCAGGAGGATCGGCTATTCCGAGTCATATAGCATCATTTTTTTCTGCTATTGGAATGCCGGTATTTGAAGGTTACGGACTAAGTGAAACTTCGCCGGTAATTGCAGTAAGTCAACGGGGAAAAAACGGCAGAAAATTTGGTACAGTTGGACTTCCATTGCCTGGAGTAGAAGTGAAACTTGGTGAACGGGATGAAATAATATGTCGTGGGCATAACGTTATGTTGGGTTATTATCGTGACCCAAAGTTAACCGCTGAAGTAATTGATAAAGATGGTTGGTTCCATACAGGCGATACCGGAAAATTTACTCCGGAAGGACAGTTAATTATAACGGGAAGATTGAAGAGTATTTTCAAAACATCGTTTGGAAAATATGTAAATCCACAAGCGGTTGAAGAAAAATTTAAAGAATCACCCTTTATTGAAAATATGATTGTATTAGGTGAAAATAAAAAATTTGCAGCAGCGCTTATTTCTCCTGAATTTAATTATTTACGCTCTTGGTGTAAAAAACGAAATATAAATGAAACCTACATGCCTGATGAAGAATTATTAAAGCTACCTGAAGTCAAAAAACGTTTTAGTGAAGAAGTAAAAAAATACAATCAATATTTTGGAGATTATGAGCAAGTGAAAAAATATGAACTTGTTCCAGACACATGGACACCGGAAGCAGGGTTTCTCTCACCCACACTAAAAATAAAGCGAGAAGTATTGGTAAATTATTACGCAGATAAAATAAATAAACTATTCGATTAAAATTATAAATAACAGATTACATTCTGACAGCTCTATCCAAAAACAAATTTACTTTTGGATAGAGTTGTCTTATTTTTGAGTGAATATTAAAATTTCACCGTTAAACAATGTTAGTTAGGGAAATATTCTTGCATATTTCCGATTTTTTTTATATATCTTTGCAAATAATTTTGTTTTTTAAAGGCAATAAAGCGAATGAAGCACAAAAAAAACACCAAAATACTTTTTATTTCGCAAGAAATATTTCCTTATTTAGCGGAATCAGAAATAGCAAATCAGGGGCGTTATTTACCTCAGGCAGTACAAGACAGAGGAAGAGAAACTCGTACATTTATGCCGAAATTCGGTTCTGTAAATGAGCGCAGAAACCAGTTACACGAGGTGATTCGTCTTTCGGGTATGAATTTGATTATAGATGATACAGATCACCCGCTGATTATTAAAGTAGCTTCTATTCAATCTGCACGCCTTCAAATATATTTTATTGATAACGAAGATTATTTTCAGCGTAAAAATACAGTAACCGACGATGACGGAAACGAATACGATGACAATGATGAACGCACGATTTTTTTTGTAAGAGGGGTGATGGAAACTGTGAAAAAACTTCGTTGGACACCTGATGTAATTCACTGTCAGGGCTGGATGACAGCTTTGGCGCCGCTATACATAAAAAAAGCGTATAACGATGATCCTTTCTTTAAACATTCAAAAGTAGTTTATTCTATTTTTAATGATGACTTTAAAAAACCATTCCGTCCTGCTTTTTCCGAAAAACTATTGTTGGAAGGAGTCCAAAAAAAACATATTGCTACACTCAAAGACAATGAAATCAGTTTTGAAACGTTATCTAAATTAGCTATTGATTTTTCTGACGGAGTAATTCAGTCCAGTGAAAAAGTAAATCCGGAGTTAGTTAAATATATAGAAGAAAAAAACATCAAGTTTCTTCCATACGTTAAAAATGAGGATTACGCTGACGATTATCTCCACTTTTACGATAGTTTATAAAAAATAGTCTAAAAAATTTAATTACAAGCAGATGAAGTTCAATTCTTTTTTCGTCTTATTTATTATCCTTTCTTTTGGGTTTGTATCTTGTGTAGGCGATATGACTACCGATTTAGTAAAAGAAATTCAACCTACGGGAGATCAAATAACCATAAAAACCGATACGTTTCATATTTCCACAGAAACACAATTGGTGGAATCAATCATTTCCCGTCCCGATTCATTTTTACTCGGTTCTTTTAAGGATGATGTATATGGAAATACAAAAGCCGATATTTTGACGCAATTTTATTATCCGGTGAATTATAAATATATGGATTCTTCCCTTGCTGATACAGAACCAGACTCCGTAGTGCTTACTTTAAACTATTATGCTGGTTCTTATTTTGGAGAATCCAATTCCCCTATAGAATTTAGTGTATACGAGTTAAAAGACTCATTAAAATACAGTGAAAATTACAAAACAGATATTAATCCTTCATCTTGGGTTGATTTCTCAAAATCATTAGGAACTTACGTTGAAACTGTAGACAGCACTTCCGAAGATTCAAGAACCGGATTAAATTCGGTACGCATTAAACTTTCTGAGGAATTTCTTCATCGTTTTTTCAGTAGTGATGATGCGATATTCCAAAGTGATGCAAAGTTTCTCGATTTTTTCAAAGGATTGTATATAACAACCACACTGGGTAGCGCTACTTTGATAAATGTAAATAATGTACAGATGAATTTATACTGCCATTATACTTATAAAAGTACTAACGAGAAAGTGAATTTTACGCTTAATTTTTCCGCTACGGAAGAAATAAAACGTGTAAACAGAATTCAGCATCCCAATAGAAATGCAGCATTATTGGCGGATGCTGATTTAAATTATGTTTGTGCTCCTGCAAATTATTATACACGCTTACGTATTCCTATAGGTAGAATGCGAGACAGAGTGAAAGTGACCGGGAAAAGATTAGTGGTAAACAGTTCAATATTAACTGTAAACGTAGCAGATAAAGATTCTATGGGAACGAGTTTACCTTATGTTGAAAATATGCTGTTAATAAAAGAAGATAAAATGAATGATTTCTTTGCCAATAAAGAATTACCCTCCGATACGGTTGCATTTGTTTCATCTTTAAGTAAATCGGCAACTTCTGCCACTACTTACAAGTATTATTACAAATTTAGCTCTTTAGCAAACTTAATTTTAGATGAAATAACAAATACCTCACACGATGAGTTGAACTTGCTATTAATTCCTGTAAAATTAAAATACGACTCCTCTAGTTCTTCAATAATAGAAGTAATACCAAGCAACAGTATGGAAGCTGCTGCAGTTTACAGTGGAAAAAATAGTCGTGTTCCAATGAAAATGGAAGTGATCTTTAGCGGATTCTAAAGTTAGATTTAAGAGTATAAAAAAACGGCAGAACTAATTTGGTTTTGCCGTTTTTTGTTGGTTTTTATTTTTGTCGTATGAAAATTTGAATCGGTGTGCCGTGAAAATTCCAATTTGTACGAAGTTTATTCTCCAAAAATCTGCGGTACGGTTCTTTTACATATTGAGGCAGGTTTGCAAAGAAAATAAATGTTGGAATTTGTGTATTAGGCAATTGAGTTACATATTTTATTTTGATGTATTTTCCTTTTATTGCCGGAGGAGGATAATTTTCAATCAACGGAAGGAAAAATTCATTCAATTTGGCTGTTGCAATTTTACGCTGTTTACTTTCATATACATTTACTGCCGTATCAAGTACCTTCAAAATACGTTGTTTCTCCGGTACTGAAGTAAATATAATAGGAAAATCAACAAACGGCGCCAAACGTTCCCTAATGGCTTTTTCTATTTTTTTAATGTCGTTTGCTTCTTTGTTTTCAATCAAATCCCATTTATTTACTACTACCACTAATCCTTTTTTATTTTTCTGGATAAGTGAAAATATATTCAAATCCTGACTTTCAATGCCGCGTGTTGCATCCACCATTAATATACAGACATCGGAATTTTCTATGGCTCGTATAGAACGAACAACAGAATAGTATTCCAAGTCTTCATTCACTTTGGCTTTTTTACGAATTCCGGCAGTATCTACCAAATAAAAATCGTGTCCGAATTTATTGAAACGACTGTAAATACTATCGCGGGTAGTGCCGGCAATATCTGTTACAATGGTTCGTTCTTCTCCGATAAAAGCATTGATAAGCGATGATTTTCCTACATTTGGACGTCCAACTACTGCAAAACGAGGCAATTCCGCTTCAATTTCTTCCGTTGTATCAGGATTAAAATGTTTCAGAAGTTCATCCAGCAATTCTCCTGTGCCTAAACCATTGATAGCCGAAACGATAAAAGGATCGCCAAGCCCGAGTTTATAGAATTCGGCAGCCTGATACTGCAAATCGTAAGTGTCTGTTTTATTGGAAACTAATATAACGGGTTTGTTAGCACGTCGGAGAATTTGCGCTACTTGAACATCCAAATCGGTGACGCCGTTTAATACATCCACCAGGAAAAGGATAACGTCTGATTCTTCAATGGCAAGTTTTACTTGGCGTTTTATTTCGTCTTCAAAAATATCGGTGGAATTTACAACCCAGCCGCCTGTGTCTATTACTGAAAATTCCCGTCCGTTCCATTCGCTTTTTCCATATTGACGGTCGCGAGTGGTTCCGGCTTCTTCATTTACAATAGCGCGACGGCTTTTTGTCAGTCGGTTAAAAAGAGTGGATTTGCCAACGTTGGGGCGTCCCACAATTGCTACTATATTTCCCATTTTTTTTCTTGTTTTAGAGCAAATTGACATTGGAAAAGCCATTTTGCTTTGTTACACATTCATTTTTTATTCAATCTGCCCGTTTTATCTCAAAACAGTACAGTGGGTAAAAATATTTTCGGGTGCAAAGATAGTGAAAATGAGTCAATTTGGCAATATGAAAGTTTGCGAATGCTTTAATCGTTAAAATCCTTCGCCAAAATCAAAAGATAGTTGGAGTGGAAGAGAAGAAGGCAGTATTTCTTCCTGTTCAGAGATTTTAAGTGTTAAACCCATCAAACGAATTTTTCTGGTTTCTATATCTTCCACGTGAGAAAGTAATTCTTTACCGATATCAAAAATTTGCTCGTAACCTTTAATTACTTCAGCGATGGTTTTACTTCGGGTGATAACGATAAAATCCGCGTATTTTATTTTCAATGTAAGTGTTTTGGCTGCAAAAGTACGTTTACCTGCGCGTGTTGCAACTTCTTTGGCTATATTATCCAATTCGTACAGTAAATCCTCTGTTTCGAATAAATCATTCTGGAAAGTGCGTTCTGCGCCTAATGACTTTCGAATACGTTGGTTTATTACCTCACGATTATCAATTGCTCTGGCGTAAAGATAATATTCACTTCCGGCTTTTCCGAAAAGGCGTTTCAAATCTTGTTCGCTCCACTGTTTTAAATCCGCTCCGGTGTGAATACCTAATTCGTGCATTTTTTGCGCCGTTACTTTTCCTACTCCGAAGAAACGTTCAATATTCAATTGTTCAACAAAACGCTCGCCTTTTTCGGGTGGAATAACATAAAGTCCATTAGGTTTGTTATAATCCGATGCTATTTTTGCTAAAAACTTATTGTACGAAACGCCTGCCGAGGCGGTAAGTTGTGTCTGCTCCAAAATTTTTTGTTTTATTTCTTTGGCAATCATTGTGGCGGATAGCATATTTTTGTGATTTTCGGTTACATCCAAAAATGCTTCGTCCAACGAGAGCGGTTCCACTTTATCGGTGTATTCCAAAAATATCTGCCTGATTTGGAAAGAAACCTCTTTATACACTTCAAAACGAGGCAAAACAAAGATAAGATGAGGGCAATTTCTCTTGGCTGTGGAAGAAGCCATAGCAGAGCGCACGCCGTATTTACGCGCCTCGTAACTTGCTGCGGCTACCACACCTCGCTTTCCTCCAAAACCTACAGCAATCGGTTTTCCGCACAAATCAGGATTGTCCCGTTGTTCTACGGAAGCAAAAAAAGCATCCATATCAATATGCAATATCTTGCGAACCATATACAAATATACAATGAAAAACGTCGGAAACAAGAATATTTTGTTTTTACAAGCGAGAGAAAAAAGAATCTTCCAAATATTTTATTATGTATGTAGATTTATTGTTTTTTTTGAGGATGAATGTTGCTTAAACAAAAGATACTTTTTTTGGCTTTGGTCGGTTTTGTATGAATGAATTTGAAATGGCTTTGAATGGTTACTTTAGTAAACGTTTATTTGATTTTTAGGTCAAAAGACGCAGACAAAACTCGTCGCAGGCGGGGATTTTTAACACTAAAGTTCAATCGAAGAAGAGAAGTTGAACCTTGCACAAATATCTAATCGAAGCTGTTTAGCCTCGCTTTTGGCAATACTGTGTTGACCGTTCGTTGTTTTATCTGTCTATCTTTTTTAGAAGCAATGTCAAAATTCTTGGAATATTTGTTCTGTCGTTGCTGTCAAAAAATTCGTCTAATGTTACAAGTTCAAATCCATATTTTTTTGCGGAATTTGTAAAATCAGAAATATTATGATTGAAACAAGTTACTATTTGTAAGCCGTCTTCCGTTTCAAATCTTGCCTTAGTTCCGTTATATTGTTTAAATGGGTGTAGTTCGCCTAAATATACATAGCCGTTATTCTTAACGACGTGGCTTAGTTTTTCAAAAATATTTTCCAAATTCTCTATATGTTCCAAAACTAAACTAAAAGTCACTAAATCAAATTGTTTGTTATGGGCAAAACTCCATTCGTTATTAATATCTGCTTGAATAAATTCAACTTTTTCTGTCTGAACTTTGGCTTGCGCTTTTGCCAACATTTCATCGGAAAGGTCAACTGCTAAAATTTTGGTGGTTTTGGAAATTAACCATTCTGTATTTTTTCCTGTTCCACAACCAATCTCAAGGCAACTTTCAAAACCAATGTTTGCCAAGGTTTTTTTTAATGAAACGCCTTCAAGATCTCTTGTCTTGTTTTCGTTCGTGTCATATTGTTCTGCCCATTTATTGTATGCTGCTTTTACATTCATTTGTTATTAGTTTTGTATTCTTTCAATATCGTAATATTTGTTTGTACAAGTCTTATTACAATGACTGCCAACGATTCGGGCTTTGCGTTCGAGCGGGATTTGGAGCACAAAGCTCATTTCTGGCGCAGGTATTTTACTCCCCGATTTATCGGGACAACTCATGTCTTGTTCTGTAAGAACAATTTATTTTATTGCTTTGCCAAGCAAACCACCGATTACAAATCGGCGGTAACAAGGGCATATGGTTTGTGTTANCGGTGTGTGTTTATTTTAGTTCTGCCAATTCTTTAAGTTTTTGATTCATTAAATTGANTCCATTAGCAGTATTAATATCAAGCATTTTCTTGAAGAAAGNAACAAATATTCCTTTGAATTTTTCACTTTGCTTAAAAGTTGTAGTTCCGTCTCCGTTGTCAATAAGTTCAAATTTATGTTCTCCATCAAACAGTCCTGGAAAAAGTAAATTTCCTAGCCAACGAAGTTCTTTATTCTTTTCAAAAATAAGAACTTTGGGCTTGAAAGTCATCCCGTTAGCTTCAGGTGGCTCAAGTCTAACAGTTATTCTGCGGCCAACAACAACATTTCCGATGATTGATTTAATAAAAGGATTCCACTTATGATAATTTTGAAAGTCAATGAGAATATCCCAAACCTTTTGTGGTGTTGAGTTAATAAGAATTTCTGTTTTTATTTCTTTCATCTTTTTTTGTATAAATTTTTGTCAAATTTTTATTGATCAAATTNGTTTAANATAACACTGCCGACGCAAGTATTTTATTTTTCAATTTATCGGGACAAGTNGTGCGTTGTTCTGTAAGAACAATTTATTTTATTGCTTTACCAAGCAACGCACGGATACATATCCGCGCGATCGAGTATTTAATTTTGAATTACACTTGATTTGAAAATTAATAATTCTCATATTCAAATAAATCAGGAATATTATTTGAGTCAACGTTATAGTTAAGTGTTATACTCGATATAGATATTTGAGTATATTGATTATTACTANAAGTATAAGTGTTAACTTCTCTTTTTTTGTAATTATTCGTTGAAAAAGCACTGAAAAATGCTCCGTGAATGTAATAATATCCTTTTAATAGATTAATAGACTGATCATAATCTGAATATAGAAACTCTGTTTTAGAAATTATTTCCTTAGAATTATTATATTGGTATTTTTCAATCTTTGTAACATTACCATTTGTCAAATAAAATACTGAAGTTTGTAGTCCGTTTAAGTTTTCAACTATTTTATTGTTTTCATACTGATACGTATATTCTAATTTTTGATTGAAATAGTTGAGTAATACTATTTTTTTTTGCAATTTTCCATTCTTGATGACATATTTGATTGTATCATCATATTTAGCATAAGGATATTCATTTTCAGTTAAAACAAAACCATCTTTAATTTGGATTTTATCTACAACATTGTTTGACATACATACATAATTTTGATTTGTTGATGAGGNAACTGTTGCAAAACCACCCAAAGAGCTGGTTATTTCATTAAATTCATTATACTGAAGTGATATTTTATAATTAAAACTTAAATTAATATCCAAGGTGAGTTTAGGATAAGCCCCATAATCTAATTCATCATAATGCAACAAAATTGTATTAAAAGATTTTATTTTATATTTAATTTGTGGCTCATCTTTGGGNCCTTTGCAAGAGAACAATAANAGAGAAATAACTATGCAAAAGATTTTTATAAAATGTGTTTTCATATCTTCTATTTTTTTTGTACACTTACTGCTAACGGATACGATTGACGCTTGTGCACCTTAGGCGTAAAGTTCCTAAAAAAATTATGGTTTTTGCTGTACGCAAATATATGCAATGGTTTTAACTTTTCCAAATTCACAATAAAAAATTCTTTAGATACGCTTTAAAACAAACTAACCGACTTTCTTTTTCAGAAAACCGGTTAGTGGAATTTTTTTTTAACTCTTTCCTTTTAGGAATTAAAAGCGATTATTTTTTCCATCCGTATACGGCTAAATCGCCCAATTCTTCTTCGATGCGGAGAAGTTGGTTGTATTTTGCCATACGGTCTGAGCGGCTCAAAGAACCTGTTTTGATTTGTCCCGAGTTGGTTGCCACGGCAATGTCGGCAATAGTAGCGTCTTCGGTTTCACCCGAGCGGTGTGAAGTTACCGAGGTGTAGCCTGCGCGNTGAGCCATTTCAATAGCGTCTAATGTTTCAGAAAGCGAACCGATTTGGTTTACTTTAATTAAAATGGAGTTTGCACAACCCATATCGATACCTTTTTTCAGGTATTCAACGTTGGTTACAAATAAATCGTCGCCTACCAATTGACATTTTTTACCGATTTTGTCNGTCAANAGTTTCCATCCGTCCCAGTCGCTTTCNCCCATTCCGTCTTCGATAGANTCAATAGGATATTTGGTGATTAATTCTTCCAAATAATCTGCTTGTTCCGCAGAAGTGCGTTTTTTTCCATTAGGTCCTTCAAANTTGCTGTAATCGTATANTCCGTCTTTGTANAANTCGGATGAAGCGCAGTCAAGACCAATCATCACATCTTTTCCNGGTTCGTAACCGGCATTGCGAATAGCNGTAAGNATNGATTCCAANGCTTCTTCGGTNCCGCCTGCCAGGTTTGGAGCAAAACCTCCTTCATCGCCTACAGCGGTGCTTAAACCTTTGTCATGAAGTACTTTTTTCAAAGCGTGGAAAACTTCAGCGCCCATACGCAATCCTTCTTTGAAGCAGCAAGCGCCTACAGGACGAATCATAAATTCCTGAAAAGCGATAGGAGCGTCGGAGTGGGAACCTCCGTTGATAATATTCATCATTGGAACAGGAAGAGCAAACGTGTTTGTNCCCCCGATATAACGATATAAAGGCATATCCAAATAAGCGGCAGCCGCTTTTGCCACAGCCAAAGAAACACCCAAAATAGCGTTGGCACCCAAATTAGATTTGGTTTTGGTGCCGTCCATCGCAATCATTTTTTTATCTATCAGGCGTTGATTTAATGCGCTTTCGCCAATTAATGCGGGAGCAATTACTTTATTTACATTTTCAACGGCTTTCAATACGCCTTTGCCAAGATAACGTTTTTTGTCGCCGTCGCGGAGTTCAATAGCTTCATTTTCGCCAGTAGATGCACCGGATGGAACAGCTGCGCGTCCCACGAAGCCCGATTCCAATGTTACATCTACTTCTACTGTAGGGTTACCGCGAGAATCCAACACTTCGCGGGCAACAATTTTTTCAATTTTACTCATAATTCTTTTTTTTAATAAATTGTTTGTATATTGTTTTTATTCGTTATTCACATAAACAGGCGGAATATATTCCGTCTCTACGTTCTTTTCAGCTTTAAAATTTTCCCTTCCCAGGGCGGCATAAACAAACGGTACTGATTGATGCTTGACAAAATCTGTATGGGGAATTCTTCAGCGGCGTTCAGTAAATTTGTTGCCTTATAATGTGCATTTTCTTCCATTCCTAAATACATAAATGCTTCTGCGGGAACGTTGATTCTCATATCCATCGGTTTATCGTCAAAATTGAGAACAATAAGCAATATGTCATTTTCATATTTACGAAAATAAGCAAATTGTTCGTGTGAGTTGAAAAACTCGGCATCACTTATGTTTGCATACTCTAAATCGTACATCAAACCATCGGTAATTGCTTTTTCTTTCGTACAAATATGAAGTAATATTTTGTAAAATTCGCGGAGTTTTTTTTGTTCATCGTTCAAAGATGCGCCGTCAAATTTTCCGTTGTTTGCCCACGCATTCATAGAGGAAATATTCCAATAATCAAAAATAGAAGTTTTTCCATCCAAACCGCTGAAACCTTCCATATCCATTCCAAGCTCGCCCAGTTCCTGTCCGAAATATATCATTACAGGAGATTTTGTAAGTGTTGCCGCCACCACCATTGCGGGCTTAGCGTAACTGCCGTTTCCACAGAAAAAACCGGAAGCAATGCGTTGTTCATCGTGATTTTCAAGGAAATGAAGCATATTGTTTTCAATTCCGTTCAGATTTTGCCACAGTCTTGTAATGTCTCTTGCGGGTTCGTTTTTACTTACAATACCGCGAAGTTTATCGTACATTCCAACTTTATCGTAAAGATAATCGAATTTTCCGTTGGAAATATAATTATGATATTCGGCAGGATTATAAACTTCGGCTATAAAAATAATATCGGGATTAATCGTTTTTATTTTAGGAATAATCCATCCCCAAAATTCTACCGGTACCATTTCTGCCATATCCACTCTGAAACCATCCACATTTTTGTTTGCCCAAAAGGTAAGAATATCAAGCATTTTATACCAAGTATCGGGTGTAGGATTGAAGTGTTTTTCCCTGCCGCTTACGTAATCAACTCCATAATTTAGTTTAATAGTTTCATACCAGTCAAATTGAGTGGGGCAGCAGGTAAATTGATCGTTTCCGGTAGCTTTGGCAGGAAATTCTTTATAATCTTCTATATAAAAAGAAGGATTAAATATTTGATTTGGGATGTAATAAAAATTATTTTGTGGAGAGAAAGCAAGGTTCACATTGTCTTTTTCGCCTAAATCATTTATTCCGGCAGGTTTTTTATCTGATTTATATTGGCGCGCTACGTGATTTGGTATAAAATCTATTATTGCTTTGAGTCCAACCTGATGAGTACGTTTTATTAGCGCTTCAAATTCATCCATTCTGTTAGGAATATTCTCGGCTAAATCAGGTGAAACATCGTAATAATCTTTTACCGCGTAAGGAGAGCCGGCGTTTCCTTTTACAACACCCGGATGGTCTTGTAATATTCCATAAGCGGTATAATTGGTTTTGGTGGCGTGTTCTAAAATTCCTGTATACCAAATGTGGGTAGCCCCAAATTTTTTAATTTCATTTAAAGCTTTGGTTGTGAATGAGTTGAATTTACCGCTTCCATTTTCGGCAATTGTACCATTATATTTACGTGTGGTATTGTAATTGCCAAACAAACGTGGAAGAACTTGATAAATAACAAACTTTGGCATGTGAATTTTAAGAATTTTTACGTTCTGAAATATGATGCAAAATTAAACAAAAAACATCAAATTGTTGTTATACCACAACGAATAAAAAGCAAATATTCATTAAATAATAACATAAAATAACAACAATGGCAACGACAAATTTTAAAGGAAATCCCGTAAAATTAAGCGGTGAATTACCTGCAGTAGGAACAAAAGTTCCCGATTTTACTTTAGTAAAGGGAGATTTAAGCGAAGTAAAACTGAGTGATTTTGAAGGAAAGAAATTAATTATTAATATATTTCCAAGTATAGATACCGGTGTGTGCGCTGCGTCTGTACGTAATTTTAATAAAGTAGCATCAGAAAAAGGTATTACTGTACTTTGCGTATCAAAAGATCTTCCTTTTGCACAATCACGCTTTTGTGGCGCAGAAGGGCTTAGCGATGTGATTACAGCGTCCGATTTTCGTTATAATACATTTGCAACAGATTACGGTTTGCTTCAAACGGAAGGTCCGCTTAAAGGATTGATGGGACGTGCGGTAGTAGCTGTGGATGAAAACGGTGTGGTAACTTATACCGAACTTGTGCCTGAAATTACGCAAGAACCAAATTATAATGTTCCTTTATAGGTTAATATTGCAACAGAAACAAAAAAGGCGAATGAAAATTCGCCTTTTTTGTTTCTGTTATTGATATGAGATTTTATTTTACGAATTTACCTGTAGAATTAATATTTCTACCTTTGATATTATAAAAGTAATTTCCGTGATTAAGTATGCGTGTATTAAGTTTTATGGTGTTTTCTCCGGCAACGGCATTCGCATTAAATTTTTGGAGAACTTTTCCTGATAAATCAATCAATTGAACGGTTATAATATCGTTTGAGGCGGAGTTAAAGCATATTACAGAAGTTTCATTTACCGGATTTGGATAAATTCTGAAGTTTTCGTTTGAGTTTATTCGTATAACTTTTGTTGAGGGATTGTATTCAAATGCGCCTAAATCAGGAGCGGTTCCGTAAAAATTTATTCCTACATCAACTCCTTTATCAATCATCGTGCTGGTAGAAGTTAGATGCAACAAATCTATTTCGGGCAATGAACCGTCTGTTTTCCGTTCAGCTACTATTTGAGTTCCGTCTAAGCTTACAAAATCGGTTGCTGAACAAGAAAATCCGGAACTCCATGTATTATTACTTTGTGTGTATGAGGTGGTCTTGAATGAATTTGAATTTGTACCGCTCAGCGAAGCGGAGTTTTTAATTAACAAAGTTCCCACACCGGAATTTGAAAATCCATAATTGGTGCCGTTAAGATAGCTGGTACAATTATAAAGTACCATCGCTCCCGCATTGTTGTTTTGGTCAAATCCTTTTACTTTATTGCCGGTAGCCACACAATTTCGTAAGGTTGTATTATTTACAGTGCTGTTACCTCCAAGTTTAAAACCGTTTCCATTGCCGTAATTGGTTATAATATAGCGTCCTGATGCATTTTTAAACTGATAAAACCAAGTGGCGCTGTCGGTTTTAAAACGAATATGCTCTGTCATATCGTAAGAAGAAGGCGCCATTGCGTAACACCAACAGCTATCATACACGGTATTTCCTGTTTTTTCATAACTGTCCCATCCATCATCGCTGTTTTTCCACGAGCGACAACCTTTGTACGTGTTTGTTCCGGTATTTGAATATTGTTTGTCGGCAAATCCGTCGGCATTTCCACCGTAATCGGGCGATGAAGTTCCGCCTGTTTTATAATCAAAATTTTCATACGAATCACAATTTAATATAAGATTATTGCTTCCGGTTTTCATTTGTAATCCAGAGTCGCAATTCCAACGAAACGTACAATTTTCTATTTCACAATTGCTTCCTGTAACTTGCATTCCGTTGTCGCCGGCTCCTTGAATAATAAGACCTTTTATATGAACGTAACTTCCGGATAACGATATCCCTTGGTTGCTGCTGTTATACGCTTGTGTTCGGAAGTCCAATACAGGAACCTCTCCTTGATAATTTACAATGTGAATATAATTTGTGGATGAACCACTTTTTGAAATGTTTTGTCTGGTAGAAAAACTATACATTCCTCCTCGAATAATTACGGAATCTCCCGCAGTAAGCGATTTAGCTATCGCGACAGTAAAAGTAAGCGGAGCCGATATTGTTCCCGTAGCGGAGGCAGAACCGTTAGGAGAAACGTAATAAGTTACAGCAAAAGTTTTGACTGTAAATAAAAGGAATAAAAAACAGATAAAATAAAATTTAATATGTATCTTCATCGCACTATATTTGTTTTTTCTTTAACGATATTGGTTTTCAAGTTACAAAATTATTGTCTTTTATTATTTCGTATGTAAAATAATTGGTTAATTATGTAGATTTTTTGATTTTATCAATCTTTTTTGCTCCTTGTTGAAAAATCCATTTAAAACTATAAAAAACATTTTCCATCGTTTGAACAAATAAATAGCGCATTTTGTCCTTTTTGCCTTTGTGCTTTCAGAAATAATATGTAATTTAGTACAGTTTTTTAAGAATAAATAAAATGTTATAAATCTGTTCATTATGAAAAATAACTATTGTGTTATTATGGCAGGCGGTGTTGGAAGCCGCTTTTGGCCCTTTAGTAAAAACAACAAACCCAAACAATTTCTTGACTTTTTCGGTACCGGACGTTCGTTATTACAAATGACCTTCGACAGATTTAGCTCTTTTGTTCCTACCTCTAATATCTTAATCGTATCTAATGCTCTTTATAAAGATACAATTTTGGAACAACTACCCGAATTGAAACCTGAACAAGTTTTATTGGAACCTCTCAGAAGAAATACAGCGCCTTGTATCGCTTATGCTATGCACAGGATAAAATCTATGACCGACAATGCCAATATCATCGTAGCTCCTTCCGATCACTTAATAGTGAAAGAAGATAAATTTATAAAAACAATAAAAAAGGGACTTGATTTTATTCAACAAAACAACAGCTTACTTACGTTGGGAATAAAACCAAGCCGTCCGGAAACAGGCTACGGATATATTCAAGTGGAAGAAGGCGAAAGTTCCGATATTAGAAGAGTAAAAACATTTACCGAAAAACCTAACGCTGAATTGGCTCAGGTTTTTTATGAAACCGGTGAATTCTTCTGGAATTCCGGAATTTTTCTTTGGAATTTACAAACTATAGAGAATGCCTTTAACGTATATTTGCCCGAAGTTGCTTTTCCATTTAATGCGGGAAAAGGAATATACGGCACTGCTAAAGAACAAAAATTTATTGAAGAACTGTATCCTTCCTGTTCGAACATTTCTATTGATTACGGTATTATGGAAAAAGCAGAGAAAGTATATGTGCTTTGTGCCGATTTTGGATGGTCTGATTTAGGAACTTGGGGAGCGTTGTATGATTTAACCGGAAAAGACGAGCATAAAAATGTTACATTAAAATGTGAAGCATTATATTACGAAAGTAAAAACAACATTGTTGCACTTCCTAAAGGAAAATTGGCAGTAATTCAAGGATTGGAAGATTATATTGTTGCTGAATCTGATGATGTATTGCTTATTTGTAAAAAAGACGAAGAACAACGTATCCGCCAGTTTGTAAACGATACCACAGTAAAATTTGACGGAAAATACTCTTAATTTGGTTTACAGTTAGCAGTTTATAGTTTACAAAAAGCATTTTTATGTAATTCATTCTTTGCTTCAATAATAAACTTATTCCATACTGCGAACTGCAAACTGCAAACTATGAACTAACAAAGTGTCCGATATAATTCATTTATTACCCGATTCTGTTGCCAATCAAATTGCGGCTGGAGAAGTTATTCAGCGTCCGGCTTCTGTTGTAAAGGAGTTGGTGGAAAATGCCATTGATGCCGGCGCTAAAAATATTCAGGTAATAATAAAAGACGGCGGAAATACCCTGATACAAATAATTGACGATGGTATCGGGATGAGCGAAACCGATGCGCGTATGGCTTTTGAACGCCATGCAACTTCCAAAATCAATGATGCCGCTGATTTATTTGCTCTTCATACTTTTGGTTTTAGAGGAGAAGCGTTGGCTTCCATTGCAGCCGTAGCGCAAGTGGAACTGCGAACACGAAAGGAAGATAATGAACTGGGAACATTTATAGAAATTGCAGGAACGCGCGTTTTCAGACAAGAATCTGTTCTATGTGATAAGGGAACCAACATTGCCGTAAAAAATTTGTTTTTCAACGTTCCTGCCCGGAGACGCTTCTTAAAATCTCCTTCCACCGAAATGATGCATATCCGTAATGAATTTTACCGTATTGTGTTGGTGCATCCCGAAGTAAATTTCTCATTTCATGAAAACGATGTGGAATTGATGCATTTACCTGTAAGTAATTTGAAAATGCGTATTGAACACGTTTTTGATAATATTAGTAAGAGAAAATTAGAACAACAACTTCTTCCTGTTCAGGTTGAAACCAATCTTTTATCCATTAGAGGATTTATTGGTCGTCCTGAATTTGCACAAAAAGCAGCTCATCAATATTTCTTTGTGAACGGACGTTATATGCGTCATCCTTATTTTCACAAAGCGGTAATGATGGCTTATAATCAGCTAATAAAACCCGATGAAAATCCAAATTATTTTATTTATTTTGATATAGATACGCACAATATTGATGTGAATGTACATCCTTCAAAAACCGAAATAAAATTTGAAAATGAACAACCGATTTGGTCAATTTTATTAGCTTCGGTAAAAGAATCGCTGGGTAAGTTTCAAGTGGCTCCTGCGCTTGATTTTGATAATGAAGATATGCCGGATATTCCGGTGATAGACACAAAATCAACCATAAGACCTCCGCAGACATCTTTTAATCCCGATTACAATCCTTTTGGTACACCACAGCCGAAAAAACCAATGAAAGATTGGGAAGAACTCTACAAAGATTTTTCTTCAAATAAATCGCCGGAAATAAATAAAGACTCAGAATCAGGTTTTATTATTCAACCTTCCGAAGAAACGCAAAAAGAAATTGAATTAACCGAGAGTAGCGCTGATTTATTTCAATTTAAATCGAAATATATTCTTTCGTCGGTAAAATCCGGTTTGATGATGATTGATCAACACAGGGCACATTTTAGAGTTCTTTACGATAGATTTATGATAAAATTGAGTTCTCAAAAAGGAACATCGCAACAAATACTTTTTCCTGAAATATTGGAACTCGGAATGGAAGATGTAGCCGTGATGGAACGTATTTTGCCTGATTTACGCTGGGTGGGTTTTGATATTGAACCGTTTGGAAAACACACTTATTCTGTCAATGGAATTCCTGCCGAAATTGAAAACGGCTCGGCATTACCTGTTTTGCAAGAATTGATTGAAAATGTAAAAGAGGCGGAATTATCTGTAAAAGAATCTGTTCAAGAGAAAGTTGCCCAATTTCTGGCAAGGAAAATAGCAATAAAATCAGGACAAACATTAACGGCTGAAGAAATGAACCGTTTAATAATAGATTTATTCTCTTGTGAAAACCATCAATATACTCCCGATGGAAAAACAATCATTACCGTAATTCAAAACGAAGAAGTGGAACGAAAATTCAGATGAGGTTAATTTGTTGATTAGTTGATTTGAAAAACTAAAAGTTTAGTTTAATCACTCCCGTGAACATTAAAATTGCTGTAAGAATATATGTCAAAGCATTTCCGACAAGCATTGGTAAAAATAATCTTTTAAAAGGAAACCTGAAAATAATTTTCACTGCCAAAACTTCAACAGCAACACTTCCTAAGCACATAAAAAAATAAGTTAAAATCCAATTCACAATGTCGAATGTGGCATTTGGCAGTAAATTGTCAGCAAAAAAATGCCAAATAATCATTATCCAAGGCATAATATAAATCCCAATTGTCCCTGAGATTATATTTCCAATGAAAGACATAAGGAAAGTCTTCCCCCACTTTTCTTTTAAAAAGAACTTCAGAATAATCCATTCTATAAGAACAGTGAAAATAATACAATACCAAAGTTTTACAAGCCCACTTGATACATAAATAGCTGGCCAAATCATATCTAAAAGTACCACGATTATTTTATATTGTGTTAGATAAAATCTTAACGAAAAGAGCTACTGTGTCTTCTTCAGTAGCTCTTTTCGTATTATAACAGTTTTTTTAATCTTCTTTTACCTGTGGCATAATCAATTTGTAACCTTTACCGTGAATGTTGATAATTGCTACATTATTGTCGTCCTTCAATAGTTTACGAAGTTTTGTGATATACACATCCATACTGCGTGCATTGAAATAATTATCGTCCACCCAAATGGTTTTCAGTGCATAATTGCGTTCTAAAATATTATTAGCGTTAGCAGCCAACAAATTTAGCAGTTCAGATTCTTTGGTGGTAAGTTTTTTAACTTCTCCGGCTAAATCCAAGGTTTGCTTTTGGGCGTCAAATATGTATTTACCAATTTGATAAGAAACCACATCTTTTGCTCTTTTTCCGCGAACGCGGCGCATAATAGATTCTATGCGGTAAAGAAGTTCTTCCATACTGAAAGGTTTTGACAAATAGTCGTCAGCTCCAAGCTTAAACCCTTGCAGAATGTCTTCTTTCATTGACTTAGCAGTTAAAAATATAATGGGTACATCTGCATTCATAGCTCTAATGTCCGCAGCAAGAGCAAAACCGTCTTTTTTAGGCATCATTACATCCAATACGCATAAATCGTATTTGTTACGTGTAAATGCTTTGTAGCCGGCTTCTCCGTCGGGTTGCAGATCGGCATCGTATCCTTTTGTCTGCAAGTACTCCCGTAATAGCATGCCAAGATTTTCATCATCTTCGCATAGCAGAATTTTTACTTTTTCGTCATTCATAATCAAAAATTTTTAAGAGTTGGTATTGTTATTATAAATTTTGTGCCTATTTCTGGTTCGCTTTCCACCTTTATGGTTCCTTGATGTTCTTCCACTATTTTTTTTACATACGCCAGTCCTAATCCAAAACCTTTTACATTATGCAGATTTCCGGTGGAAACACGGTAGAATTTTTCAAATATCTTTTTTAAATCATCTTTTTTTATTCCTATTCCATTGTCTTCCACACTTATAAGAATATTTTCTTTTTCGTTCCACGTATCTATGGTAAGAATAGGAGTTTTATCACAGTATTTTAGTGCGTTATCCATTAAGTTGAAGATAACGTTTGTAAAATGAATTTCGTCTACAAATCCCAAATCGTTTTGCGCATTCAGGTTTGAGATAATTTTACCACCTTTACTTGTTACTTTGAGTGAAAAATTGCCGATGATTTCCTTTATCAGCTCATTAATATGGGTTTCAGCAAATTTAAGTGTGGTTTTATCCCGTTCAAACACCGACATTTGCAATACTTTTTCCACTTGTAAACTTAATCGTTTGGTCTCATCGCGTATAACATTGGAAATATGTTTCAATGTTGCTGGTGTTTTTCCCACGCTTGGGTCTTGCAGCATTTGCGATGCCAATGATATAGTCGATATAGGTGTTTTGAACTCGTGTGTCATATTATTAACAAAATCATTCTTCATGTTGTTCAGCTGTTTCTGCCTGAAAATGATTATGATAGCGATAATAAAAATGGCTAACGTAAGAAAAATAACACCTAACGAAGGTAGAAATATGTTGTACGATTCAGTAATAAAATTTTGCTTTGTAGGGAAAATTATTTTTAAATACGCATCGTGATGGTCTTCACTGGGGAATAATTCCTGTAAATAAACATCTGTGTTCTGTTTCCCTTTCGTAGTAATGGTTTTATTACATTGATATATAACTCTGCCTCTTTTATCTACAATGGAATAATAAAAAGGTAAATCAATATTATTATTCTTAAAAATGGTGGTCAAAATGTCATTTAAATCATTCAAATCAATGCGCTCACTGATTTCTTTATTTTCTTTATCACGCATCCATCGAAAAACAGCTTGGTCTAAAATTGTTTTGGAACGTGAAAAGTTTCTCTGAAATTTTTCCTGTAAATATTTGGATGTTTCTTCAATTGTAGCTTTTCCGTGTCCGGTAGAAAGTCTTATTCCCCCCGGCTTTGCCAGTTTATAATTGCTTCCTGTATCTTCATTGTCTTTTTTGTTTTTAGAGCTATAGTCGTTTTCATCTAATGTTTGAGCCAAGTATTTTAACGCTTCATTTTCTTCTAATAGAGTAACGGTTTGGAGCATACTTCCTTTTACTGCATCATCGAAACGTGCTTCTGCTATGGCAGAAGTAGTTCGTAAATATCTTAATTGCAAAAAAACAAGCGCTCCAAAAGCAATAATCATCAAAGCAATTAATATCCAAATTGTTCTTTTTCTCATATTATTTGAAACAACATAAATTCGTTGAATCTTCAATAAGTTGGTACACGAAAAAAATAAAAATTACATTTATGGATTTAACATAATCTGTTTATTATTAATAAAACAGCAAAATTAACATTTTGTTTTGTATAACAATGAAAAATGTTAATATTTTTTTCATTGATTTTAAAATAATATCTTTGTCGGGTTTTAATTAAATGAGTTAAATGGTTAAAAGTAAATGGTTTCACTTGTTTTTGAGTAATTTTTTAGGCGTTTTTAATGATAACTTTCTAAAAAACTCAATTATTTTTATTGCAATTGGGTGGATTTTACCGCAATGGATGACATCTTCACAGTTAATTTCCATTGTGTCAGCTTGTTTGGTGATTCCGTATTTGTTTTTTTCTCCCATTGGAGGAAAATTGGCAATGCGTTTCTCAAAAAAGAGTGTTTTCCGTACAATGAAATTGATCGAAATTCCTATTATGATGCTTGCTTGCGTTTCTTTTTATTTTCAACAAGTGTATTTGGCGGTGTTTGCGATGTTGCTTATGGGAACTCAGAGTTGCTTGTATTCCCCGTCTAAATATGGATTAATACGTGATATTGGAGGTGAAAAAGGCGCATCGTATGGCAGTGGAATGTTTGAAACGATGGCTTTTTTGGGCATTTTATTGGGAACATTTTTTGCTTCGTTGGTTTCTGACCATTACTCGTTGATTTTGCTGGCGACAGTTTTAATAGGAGTAGCAATTTTAGGTTATATCGTTACGCGAACTATAAAAGTAAAAGAATTACCCGTTGAAAATACTTCCAATACAATTAATCCGATAAAATTTGTTCTTTCCAATTATCGATTCTCAGAAAACTTTAAATTGATAAACAGCGCTGTATTTGGAGCTTCCGCTTTTTGGTTAATAGGAAGTATGTTACAGATGAACGTGATAATTCATTGCCGGAATGTGCTGCACGTTTCCAATTCGCTTACAGGTGTTGTGATGGCTTCTGCTGCGGTTGGCATTGCTTTGGGTACAGCGTTTACAGGAAAAATATCCAAAGGTGAAGTAAAAAAAGGATTAATTATTCTTTCTTTGAGTGGAATGATTGTTTGTCTTGCTTTAATGCTTATTTTACCTCTTTCTTTCGGTTTATTTTTAAGCATAGTGGTAATTTTTGCTTTTTTAGGAGGAATGTTTCAAGTTCCTAATCTGGCTATAATTCAACAGGCAAATCTTGGTAGAAAAATAGGCGATGTAATTGCCTATCTCAATATGGTTACTTTTCTTTTTATTCTCATAAGTACATTGCTTTTTTCAATTACTACAATGCTTACTAATGAAAATAGTTTTGCTGTTTTTGGTGTAATGATGCTGGTGTGTTTGGGAGTTTTACTTTATTTTTTGTTCCGATATCCGGAATTTAGAGAAGAAACTTCAAAGATGTTCAAATAGTTTTTTCTTGTAAATATTTGTTTTTAAAAAAACTTGAAAATATTTTCCCAAAAACGATAAAAAATTAGAGAATAAATGTAATTTTGCACGATTTTTTTATCCGTTAATTTAATCTGCAAAATGAATAAAAAACTTTTATATCTTGTTGCTGTTGTAGGACTCAGTATAAGTTGCACCAATACAATAAAAAACAACGAAAAAATAATATCAGAAAAAAAATCTGCACAAGTAAAAGCAACCGATGATAATAATAATTTGAGAAAAAATACTACTGCTGAAATTTTTACAAAACCTCAAATTCCTGTACTTTGTTATCATCGTATTGAAGATGGCAGAAACGACGAATACTCGGTAAGTCCTGCTGCGTTTGAGGCGCAAATGAAAATATTGGCGGATAGTGGTTATCATTCGGTTTCACCCGACCAACTTTACGATTATTTGACGTATAATAAAGAGTTGCCGGCGAAATCTTTTATGATTACATTTGATGATTCACGTGTGGAACATTCCACTATTGCAGCTCCTGTGATGGAGAAATATGGTTTTCACGGAGTGTTTTTCATTATGACTATTACGTACAATAAGAAAAATTATATGACCAAAGACCAAATTACAGCATTGGCAAAAGCAGGTCATACTGTTGGTTTACACAGTTGGGATCATCAAATGGTAACAAAATATAAAACACAGGAAGATTGGAACAAGGAGATAGTTGAGCCTAAAAATGAATTGGAAAAAATCACGGGCAAAAAAGTGGAATATTTTGCTTATCCTTATGGGATTAACAGCCACGATGCAGCTGTAGATTTGAATAAATATTTCAAACTTTCCTTTATTCTTTCAACCAAACGTGATGAAACCGAGCCGCTTCAAATGGTACGTCGTATGATTGTTCCATCAGGTTGGACACCTCAAAATATGCTAAATGCAATGCATAAAACATTTGCAAAAAATATCTGAGAAAAAATAAAAAAATAAAAAACGCCGTTCATTATTAACTTTGAACGGCGTTTTTGTTTCTACATTATCTTTTACTCAAAATTAAACGAAAGTGTTATCATTTTGGTAGTTAATTTATTAAGAGCTTCGGTGTATTTTTTATCTTGGTCGCTAATCATTCCCGTGTCGCGCTGACTAAGAGGGACAAGCATATTATTTAATCCAATGGCAAATTTTAATTCCGGAGACAATTTGAAAAAAGAAAAATAAATATCACAACCAACTCCCGCTTCCAATATCGTATCAAATTGTTTTAACAGAACAGGTTTTTCTTTGTTTCTTCCCCAATCCCACCATAAGCCGCCTCCGGCAATTACATAAGGACGAAAATTACCGTTTCGTTCCGAACTGTATTTTATATATAACGGAAGATACAATGGAATGGACAATACATTTACGTTTGTACTGTCGGTGTATTGCAAAGTCCGTTGCCCTAAATTAAGAGTAGGAGTGAAGCGCAAATTAAAATAGCGACTTAAGCGCAAATCGCTGATGGCGCCGACTGAAAAACCCGGCATTAATGACGTTACGTTTACATCATTGTTTTTATCGGTAGGAATAATGCCGAAATCCATAAAATTCATTCCCAATGAAAATCCAAAATGAATTGGTTTATCGTCAACATAAGGAAGATTTCCTTGCGCTTTTACACCTGAAAAACAGCTCAGTAAAAATAAAAATGCTGTAACTTTAATTTTTATTGAATGGATGGACATTTTTATAAAGAATGGTTCTTTTTCAAAACGTTTTATCAACGGCTTTATTGTAAATTTACTTATTTAAAACAACAAATTTTCACCCAAATAGTTGGATGAAAATTTATTGTTAATTGAATTTTTCTTATTATAATGTTTGTTTTATTTCTACTTCTTCAAAACCTTCAATAATATCGCCAACTTTGATATCGTTGTAGTTTTTGATACTGATACCGCATTCAAAATTAGTTCCAACTTCTTTTACATCTTCTTTGAAACGTTTCAAAGCGTCAATATCGCCCGTGTAAACCACAATTCCATCGCGGATAAGACGAACTTTATTAGTACGTTTTATTTTTCCTTCACGTACAATAGCTCCGGCAACAGTTCCCACTTTGGTAATTTTGAATACTTCCCGTACTTCAATGGTAGCAGTAATTTCTTCCTTGATTTCAGGCGAAAGCATTCCTTCCATAGCAGCTTTGATTTCTTCAATAGCATCGTAAATAATAGAATATAGACGAATATCAATTTCTTCTTTTTCTGCTAATTTGCGAGCTGTAGCTGACGGACGCACCTGGAATCCTACAATAATGGCGTTGGAAGCAGCTGCAAGAAGTATATCGGAATCGGAAATAGCTCCAACAGCTTTGTGAATAACATTTACCTGAATATGTTCGGTAGAAAGTTTCAGTAACGAATCCGACAACGCTTCAATGGAACCGTCCACATCACCTTTTACAATGATATTTAACTCTTTGAAATCTCCTAAAGCAATACGACGTCCCAATTCGTCCAACGTAAAGTGTTTTTTCGTACGTAAACTTTGTTCGCGTTGAAGTTGTTCGCGTTTGTTTGTTATATCGCGCGCTTCGTGTTCTGATTCTACTACATTGAAATTATCACCTGCCTGAGGCGCTCCGTTTAATCCAAGAATAATCACAGGTTCTCCGGGTTTTGCTTCCGTAATACGTTGATTACGTTCATTGAACATTGCTTTGATTTTACCCCAATTGATTCCTGCCAACACGATATCGCCCATACGTAATGTACCGTTTTCAATTAAAACTGTAGCGACATATCCGCGTCCTTTGTCTAAAGAAGATTCAATAATAGAACCAATGGCTTTTCTATCAGGATTTGCTTTTAAATCGAGCATTTCGGCTTCAAGCAATACTTTTTCAAGAAGTTCATTTACGCCTGTTCCTTGTTTTGCCGAAATATCTTGTGATTGATATTTTCCACCCCAATCTTCTACCAAATAATTCATACTGGCAAGCGTTTCCTTAATTTTTTCAGGATTTGCACCGGGTTTATCCACTTTATTAATAGCAAAAATGATAGGAACATTTGCTGCCGAAGCATGATTAATAGCTTCTATTGTTTGAGGCATCACATTGTCATCGGCTGCAACAATAATAATAGCAATATCCGTTACTTTTGCTCCACGTGCACGCATTGCTGTAAATGCTTCGTGACCGGGAGTATCAAGGAATGTAATACGTTCTCCGTTTTCAAGTTTTACATTATAAGCTCCAATGTGCTGTGTAATTCCTCCGGCTTCACCTGCAATAACGTTCGTTTTACGAATATAGTCAAGTAGCGATGTTTTACCGTGGTCAACGTGTCCCATTACAGTTACAATCGGAGCGCGCGGTTTCAAATCTTCCTCGGTGTCTTCTCCCGCATCAGTCAATGCTTCTACTACATCACTGCTTACATATTCTGTTTTGAAACCAAATTCGTCAGCTACAATATTGATTGTTTCTGCATCCAAACGTTGATTGATAGAAACCATCATACCAATACTCATACATGTTCCGATAACTTGATTCACGGACACATTCATCATTGTTGCCAATTCGCTTACAGTAACAAATTCTGTAAGTTTCAAAACATTACTTTCGCTACGTTCCATTTCGGCTTGCTCTTGCAAATTAGTACGGATATTTTCGCGTTTCTCACGACGATATTTTGACCCCTTACTTTTTTTACCGGCTCCTGAAAGGCGTGCAAGTGTTTCTTTTATTTGTTTTTGAACTTCTTCTTCGTCAACAACAGTTTTTATCGGTTTTTTGAAATGCTCTTTCTTACCGCCTTTTTTACTGTTATCAAAAGTTTCGGTTTTTGTTATATCGATGCGTTTTTTATCAATACGTTTACGCTTTCCGCTACGGTTTTCATGTTCATTCGTACCGCTTGGCTTATCTCCTGCTTTTGCTCCTTCGCCTTTCTTTAATTTATTTTCGGCAAATGCTTTGTTTCTTTCTTCGCGTTCTTTCTTTTTCTGTTCTTTGGTTTTTGATTTAGGACGAGTACTTTGATTCAAATTATCTAAATCGATAGCGCCTACTACTACCGGTTTGATGTTTATTTTGGGTTTTCCAAGACGAAATACTTTTTCTTGTTCCTCATTCTTTTCATTCTCATCTATTTCCGGTTTCACAACTATGGGTTTCTCCACCGGTTTCGGTTTGAACTCTATCTTTTTTTCTTCTTTTTTATCATCTACACCGGATATTTGCACTTTTTCTTCTTGTTTTTTCTCCGGGATGAATTCTTTTTTAGGTTCTTCTTGTTTTGGAGTATCGACGGTTTTCGGTTGTTCTTTTTCTTCCGGCTGTGCAATTTTTGTTTCAGTAGTTACCAGTTTTTCTTCTTCTTCTTTTTTAGGAGTAGCCTTTTCTTCTGCTTTTGGTTTTTCAGCAGGTTTGGGCTTTTCTAATTCAATATGTCCGACTTCTGTAATGTGTGGACGAAAATCAGTATCCACTTCGGTTTTGATAAAGTCATCTTTCTTTTCCGGTTTCTTTTTCTCGTAACCTTCAATAGCAATGGTTTCTCCTTTTTCTTTGAATTGGCGTTCCTGACTCAAACGTTCCGATTCTAATTTTAATGCCATATCCTTGTTGAATTCTTTTGCAAGCAAAAGATATTCTTCTTCGGTAATTTTAAAATTAATATCTGAAGGAACTTTGTGTCCTTTTTTTGCAAGATAATCAACCGCAGTAGAAAGTCCTACATTTAAATCTTTAATTACTTTACTTAATCTTATAGACATATTTTATAACCCCTAAATCCCCTGAAAGGGACTTTATTTTTATAATTATTATTTTCAAAATTTTTATTACACTACGCCTTATATTTCTCCTTTAAGGAGTCAGGAGCAGATATTTACTCTTCAAATTCTGATGTTAAAATAGCCAATACTTCATCAATGGTTTCTTCTTCCAAATCGGTACGACGTATCAAATCTTCGCGTGAAATTGCCAATACGCTTTTTGCGGTATCGCATCCGATAGCTTTAAATTGGTCGATAATCCATTGATCAATTTCATCTGCAAATTCATCTAAATAGATATCTTCTTCGTTTTCAGATTCATCAATATCGCGGAACACATCCAAGGTGTAACCTGTAAGCATACTTGCCAATTTAATATTCAAACCGCCTTTACCGATTGCTTGCGAAACTTCTTCCGGTTTCAAATAAATTTCGGCTTTCTTTTCTCCTTCATTCAGACGGATGGAAGTTATTTTAGCCGGACTTAATGAACGAGCAATAAATAAATTTACGTTATTTGTGTAATTAATAACGTCAATATTTTCATTACGCAATTCGCGTACAATTCCGTGAATACGAGCGCCTTTCACGCCTACGCAAGCTCCAACCGGATCAATTCTATCATCGTAAGATTCAACAGCCACTTTAGCTCTTTCGCCCGGGATACGCGCAATTTTCTTAATAGTAATCAAACCGTCGTGAATTTCAGGAACTTCCAATTCAAATAATCTTTCAAGAAATACAGGAGAAGTACGTGAAAGGATTATTTTCGGATTGTTGTTTTTATTTTCAACAACAGCAACTACAGCGCGGACAGTTTCGCCTTTACGATAAAAATCGGTAGGAATTTGTTCCGATTTTGGCAGATAAAGTTCGTTTCCTTCTTCATCCATCAAAAGCATTTCTTTTTTCCAAATTTGATATAATTCAGCGCTAACAATTTGTCCTACTTTTTCTTTGTAACGAGTGTATAAATTATCTTTTTGAAGTTCGAGAATTTTAGAAGCCAACGTTTGACGCAAAGTCAAAATAGCGCGGCGTCCAAAGCCCATAAAATCCACTTTGTCACTTACTTCTTCGTCCAGTTCATAATCTTCATCAATTTTCTTTGCTTCAGTGAGCGAAATTTGCATATGTTCATTTTCCACTTCATTGTCAGGGACTACCACGCGTGTACGATAAATTTCAAAGTCGCCTTTATCAGGGTTGATAATCACGTCGAAATTTTCATCGGTACCGAATGTTTTTGCAATCACGTTGCGGAACGATTCTTCCATTACGCTTATAAGTGTACTTCTATCGATGCTTTTCAATTCTTTAAATTCCGAAAAGGTATCAATTAAATTGATGGTTTCTTTTTTGCTCATAGCTTATTTGAATCTGATAATGTATTTTGTTGTTTTAATATTTTCAAAATGTATATGCATATTTTCCGTTACGGTGATTTTGCGTTTTGCACCTTCGGGTTTTACTTGTTTTTCAACTTGTAGAACAATGCCCGTGTCTTTCAATCCCTCTAAAATTCCTGTTAGTTTTTTACCGTCTTTAGTCAATACTTCCACTTCTTTCCCTACATTCTTTTCGTATTGTTTTAGTACTTTAAAAGGTTCGGTAAGTCCTGCTGACGATACTTCCAGCTCATAATCTTCCACATCGCGGTCGAGTTTTGATTCGATATAACGGTTTAAATCCACGCAAAAATCGATGGAAACTCCATTAAAGGAATCTACTTGTACGCTGATTCGGTTGTCAGTTGTAACTTTTACATCCACCAGATAATGGTCGGTGTCAGTTAAATAACTTTCAACATGTTTAATTATTTCTTCTTTTAAAATCACAGTTTTCTGCTATTACAACAAAGAAGGGGACTGTTTGTCCCCCTCACTTGTTCTATTTCGACTGCAAAAGTACGAATATTTTTTTAATAGACAATGGATTAATTGTTTTATTTTGATTGATTTACAAAAACTTCCCAAAAACTATGGATTTTTCACGTCATTTTTATACTTTTGTATTCGGAAATTTTGAATAGTGAACCAACCTGCCTTTCGCAGGCAGGGATTCAAGAACCAAGATTATTGGACATTTATAATTAAAAAACAGTTGATTAGTAAAATAGTCATTAAACTATTTTACTAATCAACCAATTAACAAGATATGGGAAGAGCATTTGAATATAGAAAAGCAACAAAACTAAAACGCTGGGGAAATATGGCTCGCGTTTTTACAAAATTAGGAAAACAAATTACTATAGCGGTGAAAGATGGCGGTTCTGAACCCGATACCAATCCACGTTTGCGTGTATTGATACAGCAGGCAAAAAAGGAAAACATGCCTAAAGAAAATGTGGAACGCGCCATTAAAAAAGCAACATCAAAAGACGAAGGCGATTATAAAGAAATGGTGTATGAAGGTTACGGACCTCACGGAATTGCCATTGTGGTGGAAACTGCAACCGACAATCCTACACGTACCGTAGCAAACGTACGCAGTTATTTCAATAAACTTGGAGGTTCGTTAGGAACGTCGGGTTCGGTAAGTTTTATGTTCGACCATAATTGTGTTTTCCACGTGGCGAAAAAGGACGGATTGGATATGGACGAACTTGAACTTGAATTAATTGATTATGGTGTAGATGAAATTGAAGAAGATGAAGACGAAATCATTCTTTACGGTCCGTTTGCGTCATATTCAACTATTCAAAAATATTTGGAAGAAAACGGCTTTGAAATTCACAGTGCAGAGTTTGAACGTTTTCCGCAGGATATGAAAGAATTAACCGAGGAACAACGTGCATCGGTAACAAAATTGATTGAAAGAATTGAGGAAGATGAAGACGTTCAAAACGTGTTCCACAATATGAAAGAAGAAGATTAAATATTCTAAGGTAAGTTACTCAGAGGCAATGGAAACGTTGCCTCATTTGTTTTAAAATAACACAAATATAATGAATTTATATTTTATGTAAACAAAATGTAAATCTCAAGCATTATATCTGCAACGTGTTTGTACATTTGAATATTTTACATAATACTTTTATATGTTTTCCTATGTTTACCGTTTTTTTAAAACCACTTTTCATCTTATTCCTTTTGTTTTTTATTATTTTAAAAGCTTTTACACAAGTTCAGGNAGATACTTTTGCGGTGGATAAACCTGACAGCCTGTCTCTTGATAAAGAGAACAGGCTCAATTATAAGGCGTTAATAATACCGGCAGTTTTTATTAGTTACGGAGTAGCTGCTATGAATAACGATTATTTGAGAGAGCTTAATTTTTCAACACGGGATGAAATTTTGGAAGATAAACCAACAAGATTGATTTGGGATAATTATACACAATACGTTCCTGCGGCAATGGTATATGGGTTAAATGCCTTTGGTGTAAAAGGAAAACATAACTTTAAAGATAGAACAACTGTTTACCTTACCTCGCAATTAATTTCAACATCTTTTGTAGTGCCGTTAAAATATATTGTGCGCGAAGAACGCCCGGATAAGTCCGATCACCTTTCTTTCCCGTCAGGACATACCTCTACAGCATTTTCATCCGCTCAATTTATGTTTAGAGAATATCAGGATACCAATATTTTATTAAGTTTATCCGGTTATCCTTTCGCTTTATTTACCGGCATTTATAGAATTGTAAATAACAAACATTGGGTGGGAGATGTTGTAGCGGGAGCCGGATTTGGCATTTTATCAACAGAATTAGCTTATTGGTTATTGCCCAAAATGGATAATTGGTTCAAAAGCGGCAGCAGTAAAAATTCTACTATGATTGCTCCTTTTTACAGAAATAATAGTTTGGGTTTAGTATTTGTGAAAACATTATAGCTTTCTTTATACGCAATAAAAAAATGAGCGTCTTCACAGTCGCTCATTTTTATTTTATGACGTTATTGATTATAAATAAACTTATAAGTATTCAAAGTTATGTAAGGATGTTTCGTATCATATCTTGTTGCTGAAATAGGAAATCCGTCTTTATCGTATTCGTAATTCATACCGTAAACTGTGGGTAATGATGACATGAAAATTGCGTAATGATACATTGTAACTGCGTTGTTTGTTTGAATAATGTCTATCGGACAATAAATTAAATCGTGAAATGGATTTATTTTGTTATCATAGGTATAATTATATTCTTTCATAGGAATATCGGAAGTACTTTCTATACCGTACTCTTTTCTTGAAATAACATTGCCATTATTGTTGTATCCGAATTGAATTTTACTTACGAGATTATTGTTCATATATTTATTGGCATAATCAATCCGGTTATTTTTATAACGATATACCAATTTCACGTTCCATTCCGGATTTTGTAAATTGAAACTCAATGATTGTATAAGTTTCCCGTTTTGATAAATATACTTGTCAACGTAAATTTTCCCATACTTTCTTTCTGTCACTTGATTGTTTGTATTGTATTCAAGAAATGCGGTGTCGCTTTCGTTTTCATAATATCTGATTATTTGATAAATACGATTTCGTATGTCGTATTTAAGCTCTGTCCACAATTGTTCGTCTTGTGAAATCTTTACAAGATGCTTCTGACTGTTACCAATTTTTCCATAAATAGCATCAGGAAAAGTCAGCGTTTCGCAGGAGAGAATAAAGGAACTGAAAAACAGGAATAGAAATACTTTTTTCATAATGGTAAGATTTTGATAGTGAAAATTTTAGAAAAGAGATAATATTCCCGACTGCAAATATAAAGATTAATTTAATTTTAGAAAATTATTTCCCTGAATTTTTAAGTGCGTTAATTATTTCTGTAGCAGCACGTTTCGCTGCTCCCGCTTTTCCTAATTTATCCGCAATTTTTTGATAATTTTCCTCTATTTGTTTTCTGTACGATGTGTCAAAAAGCAATTTCTGAAGTTCAAGTTTGATGTTTTCTTCGGTAAAACGATGCGCTATCAATTCTTTCACCACTTCTTTTCCGGCAATTAAGTTTACCAGTGAAATGTATTTTACTTTGATAAATATGTTTTTAAGCAGCATTGCAATTTTGCCGAAAGCAACATTATACACCACCGCTTGCGGTGTACGGATTAAAGCTGTTTCGAGCGTTGCAGTACCTGAATTTACCACAGCGGCTTGCGCGTGTGCAAGCACATCGTACGTTTGTTCAAAAATAACTGCAAATGTTTTATTTGGAAGTACTTGTGAATAAAAACCATTGTCAATTCCGGGTGCGCCTGCTACAATGATTTGATAATCGGTAAATGTACTTGCCGCTGCAAACATTTTGGGCAGACATGATGAAATTTCTTGCTTTCTGCTTCCCGCAAGCAGAGCTATTATTGGTTTTTCGGTGAGATTATTTTTTTTGCAAAATTCTTTCAACGTTTGCTCTTGATTTGGTCGGGAGAAAATACTGTCCACCGTAGGATTACCCACATATTGAACTCCGTAATTGTGTTTTTGATAAAATTCGGTTTCAAAAGGAAGAATGGTAAACATTCTATCAATGTATTTTTTAATATCCTTGATACGATATTCTTTCCAAGCCCAAATTTTAGGTGAAATATAATAGAAAACGGGAATTTTGAGATTTTTTTTGACGAATTTTGCTATCCGCAAATTAAACGACGGATAATCCACTAAAATCACTACATCAGGTTTGAAATCAATAATGGCTTGTTTGCAATCGGCGAGATTTTTTAAAACGGTTTTTGCGTTTCTCAACACAGTGAAAAAGCCCATAAAAGCCATTTGGCGATAATGTTTTATGAGTTTTCCTCCTTCCGCTGACATCAAATCGCCACCCAAAAAACAAAATTCCGCTTTTGAATCTTGGAGTTTTAGTTCACGCATCAGATTGGAAGCATGTAAATCTCCCGATGCTTCACCTGCAATTATGAAATACTTCATTATTTTGGTTAATTGGTGAAATAGTTAATTCTTAGATGGTTTTTATCGCTCACTGCTTATCACTTTATTACATCATAAATATCGCTGCAATTAAATAAAGAATCCCGCCTGTAATTATTCCGCTTGCGATACGAAAACTATCTTTTTTGTAAAAAATAAATCCTAAAATCATATCCGGAAAAATGGAAAGCATCAATAATTTTCCTAAAAGTATACTTGGATAAAGTTGTGAAACAATTTCCCACACATTTGATTCACTTGGATAAAATCGTGTAAGATAAATCCAAATAAACAAGGCAGGTAAAACCAAACCAATGATGAATCCCGAAATAAAATTGTTAAAAAGTTTCATTTACAAATCCCAGTTTTGCATTGTTGATATAAATTCGTGTGCCGTTAAATCAATTTTTGTCGGAACAATGGAAATATAACCGTTCTCCAATGCCCACTCATCAGTATCGGTGGCATTTGGTTCTCTATTTTTGTAAACTCCTGTCAACCAAAAGTAATCTCGCCCGGAAGGATCTGTACGCGGTTCAAATTCTTCTATCCAGTTTCCTTTGCATTGACGTACAACTTTTGCCCCTGAAATTTTTCCCATAGGCGCATTTATATTTAAGCAAATTCCATCCGGCAATCCGTTTTTCAAAACTTCTTTTACGATTTTTATAATATGCAATTCAAATTCAGTAAAATCTGCTTCAGCGGAATGATCGCACAACGAAAAACCGATAGATGGAACTCCATAAGCACAACCTTCCAATACGGCTCCCATTGTTCCTGAATATATTACATTTATTGCGGAATTTGAACCATGATTTATTCCCGAAACTATCAAATCGGGTTTTCGTTCCACAATGGTATTAAAAGCCAATTTTACGCAATCTGTGGGCATACCTGTACAGGAATACCAGGTTACGTTTTCATTTTTTTGTAAAAATTTATAACGTATAGGTTCATGAATCGTAAGTGCGTTAGAGGTTCCTGAACGCGGACCATCCGGTGCAACTACAATAACATCACCAATTTCTGACATTATTTTTGCCAATGCAATAATTCCTTTGGCTTGAAATCCATCGTCGTTTGTAATTAAAATATAGGGTCTCAATTTAATGTATAATTTTAGTTTGTAATTTTTTGTCTCTGAGTAGTTGAATAAAAATCATTATTGCTTTCCATATAAATATTTAGAATATCCGAAAATTGATAATTGGCGTATGGACTTATTTCTTTATTTTCCAAACAGTTAATTGTAAAAAGATTAAGCTCACTACTACAAAATAAATCACATCGCGTGAATCAATTACGCCGCGGCTAATGGAGTTATAATGCGCGTGAATTCCCAAATTTTCAATGAATTGTATTTTATTTCCACTGCTTACAAATGATGTGAGCACGTCAAATCCGTAATAAAAAAAGAAGCAAACTACTGCCGAAACAATAAAAGCTACAATTTGATTTTTAGAAAACGAAGAACAAAAGATGCTGACGGCTACATAAATTATCGCCAACAAAGCCAATCCGATAAACGAACCCCAAAATTGTCCGCTGTCAACATTCCCGATTGGTTCAGCAAGATAAGAAACGGTGTAATAATAAATCAGCGTTGGAATTAAGGCTAAAATCACCAATATTGTTCCTGCGGAATATTTTCCCAATACAATTTGCCAAGGTGTAAGTGGTTTTGTTACAAGTAATTCCCACGTTCCGGTTTGTTTTTCTTCGGCAAAGAAACGCATTGTAACCGCAGGAACCAAAAATAAATATAACCAAGGAGCTAAATAGAAAAGTCCGTCGGTATTAGCGTAACCATTATCTAAAATATTGTATTCTCCGGGGATAATCCATAGCAATAATCCTGTGAGCAGGAGAAAAATGCCAATTACGATATAACCCGTTGCACTGCTGAAAAACGCCCGAAGTTCTTTTTTCAATATGGAAATCATCCGTACTAAATTTTATGATAAGTACAAATTTATTACTTTTGCGATGTCAAAGATAGCGAAAATCTTCAAGTTATTTATCAACAATCAATTTCAACGGAATGAAAAAAGGATTATTTGCTGTTATTTTTATATTTTCTTTTCCATTTGTTTTTTCGCAAACCTCTGAAAATTATAAAATTAAAGGCGAATTTATTTACGGCAAAGTTTTCAAACATACTAAACATCTTGTAAATATTGTAAAAGGTCCTTCGGTTGGAGGTGAAATTGCTGTTGAGTGGCAAACAATGGGCGAAAAAACGTGGCATCAGTATTTTGGTTTTCCCGTTGTTGGTTTAGGATTGAATTTTCTCGATTTGGGAAACGCCAAAATTTTAGGACAATCCATTGCTGTTTATCCTTATCTCAGCATTCCGATGGTGAAAAATAAGTATTTTAATTTGAATGCGAAATCCGGTGTGGGAATTAGTTTTGTTACCAAAACATTCAAGGATGCAACGGTTTATGATAGTGTCGGGAACGTTCTTTTTGATGAAAGCAACGCGGCAATCGGTTCTCATCTGAATGTGTTTATTGCTGCAGGATTAAATATGGAAGTGCCGATTACTTCCGGTTTAAGTTTTACGGCAGATTATGCGTGGAACCATATCTCAAATGGAAGCGTAATTGTACCAAATTCAGGATTAAATATGTTGAATGGGTATGTCGGGATAAAATATTTTCCGAATTATAAAAATTACAAACATCCGGAAAAGAAAGAAATTTCAAATATCCCAAGAGATATTTCTGTGGAAATAACGGCGTCAGGAGGAATAAGACAGCGACATTATACTGATAATAAAAGTTTTCCAATCGCTTCGTTATCAATAGGCGTTTATAAGCCGCTTACAAATTTTTACAGAATGGGAGCGGGAACAGACATTTTTTACGATGGAATTTTTACCACAGGATTAAGCAGTTTGTACAATAGAACATATATTACCACCGATGAATTTAAGAATAAAATACGCATAGGTTTTTCTTGGCAAAATGAATTGATTATCGGACGTTTAACTGCCGGAATTCACGCAGGAATTTATCTTTACAATCCAATCAAAAATTTGGAACCATACACTAATGCTGAAACCGGAACGTTAAATAAAGGATGGATTTATCCTTACAATATTGAAAAGGAAGATGGTTGGTTTTACACCCGTTTTTCAGGAAAATATATGATTAGCAGCCATTTATATGCAGCATTAGGACTAAAAACACATCTGCAAAAAGCGGAATTTATAGAGTGGGGATTCGGATATAGATTTTGAGAAGTTGAATACAAAATAATCAAGAAAAAGTATAATGATTGACGAAAATATACAAAATATAAGTGAAGCATATTCAAAACTTCTTGAAAGGCAGAAATTTAAACCGGAAGAATTGGATTATTCTATCTTAGAACGACATAAACCAATTTTACAAAAACTTGCTGATATTGGAAACTCAATAGTAAGCGTGTTTGATGCCTATAAAAAAGAACACGCTTTTTATTCGTATAATGCAGGTTCTGTATTAGGTTATACTCCGCAAGAAATAGAGGAAAATGGAGAATACTTTATGGAGTTTAAAACTCATCCTGATGATACTGTTGTTTTGAAACAAAACGGATTATTTTTTTTAAATCTATTTTTGAGTTTTTCTGTAGATGAAAAGATGAATTGTAAACTTATTAATGAATATAGGATATTAAACTCTTCAAATAAATATGTACGCGTAATAGAACAACATCAGGCATTAGAACTGGATAATTATGGAAATCTTTGGTTAGCATTAAGCATATTAGATATCTCTCCCAATCAAAATTTAGATGAAGGTATAAAGTATCATGCACTCAATTACAAAACAGGAAAATTTATACCTTTTTCTCAAACTAAAGAAACAATAGAACCAGAATTGACTCCTCGTGAAATTGAGATTTTAAAGTTGGTGAAAAAAGGATTTTTAAGCAAAGAAATATCCAATAAACTTTCTATAAGCGTACATACCGTAAATACTCACAGACAACGTTTTTTAGAAAAACTTGGTGTAGATAATTCAATGGAAGCAGTTGTATTGGCTTCCAAACTCGGTTTGATTTAGTACACATTTATACTGATAAATCAGTATTGGCAAGAAAAATTTTCCATTCTAATTTTGTACTATCAAAAATAACGTAAAACTATTTTTATGATACGTACAATTTTTTCTTCTTTTCTTCTTATTATTTTTTCAATACAAATTTCAGCTCAACAACCTACCCAAACCATTCGTGGTACAGTTACAGACAATGCTTCCAGTGTTGCAATTCCTTATGCCAGCATAAGAATTCAAAATACAGGAATTGGAAGTATTTCAGACAGTGTTGGTAATTTTACGTTGAATAATGTTAAAGTTGGCAGATATAATATTGAAGTAACTACAGTGGGTTATGAACCTGTAGTATTGAAAGAAATTCAAGTAACTTCAGGAAAAGAGGTTTTTCTAAATATTCAAATGAAAGAACAAGTAACATCGCTTTCTGAAATTACTGTTAAACCTAACGTAAATAAAGAGCAACCCATAAATACAATGGCAACTGTCAGTGCAAAAATGCTTAGTGTGGAAGAAGCCCAACGTTATGCCGGAGGATTTGATGATCTTGCAAGATTGGTTTCGGCATTTGCAGGGGTTTCAAGCAATGTGGGAAACAATGCTATTGTTGTTAGAGGGAATAATCCACAATCGCTGCAATGGAAAATGGAAGGAATTGAAATTTCCAATCCAAATCACTTTGCCGATATGAGTGTATTTGGAGGCGGCGGTTTAACTGCTTTAAGCGCACAATTATTGGCAAATTCTGATTTTATGTCGGGAGCAATGCCAGCTGAATATGGAAATGCACTTTCGGGTGTATTTGATATTTATATGCGAAATGGGAACAATCAAAAATATGAACACACATTCCAAATAGGACTTATAGGTATTGATGCAGCTTCTGAAGGACCATTCAAAAAAGGTGGAAAATCTTCTTATCTTTTTAATTACCGTTATTCAACGTTGGCTTTAATAACTCCAATAATGCCTGATAATGCTCAAGGCACAAAATATCAGGATTTATCTTTTAAACTAAATTTTCCTACTAAAAAAGCCGGAGTATTTTCGCTTTGGGGAATTGGTTTATCTGATTTTTCAGATGTGGAAGCCATAAATAATATAAATGAATGGAAATACGATGATGACCGTGAAAATATGACTGCAAAACAATATATGGGAGCAACAGGCCTTAGTCATAAAATATTTTTGAATAACCGACAATATTTAAAATCTACGTTGGCTACAACTGTGAATGGTATTAAAACTTATGAAGAAAAATTGGATAGCAGTTTTGTTAGTTTTCCCCAAAAGGAAATGAATAACAAATACTATAATGTTGTTTTATCTTCTTATATCAATACAAAATTTAGCGCTAAACATACAAATAGAATAGGTTTTGTATATACACAAATGTTTTACGATTTGTTATTGAAAAAAGCAAATCAAAACGGAGCATCATTACAGCCAATAGTAGATAGTAACGGAAACAGCGCTTTGATATCAGCATATACAAGTTCTATAATTAATCCAACAAACAGAATTGTTATTAATGCCGGAATAAATACAGAATTTTTCACATTGAATAATCATTATTCTATCGAACCCAGAGTGGGTATAAAATATCAATTGGCATCAAAACAATCATTGAGTTTTGCCTATGGTTTACATAGTCGTTTGGAACGATTGAATTATTACTTTATCAAAAATAATCAAAACGAACTTATCAATAATGATTTAAACTTTACCAAAGCGCATCATTTTGTAATTGGATATGATTTAAGTACTTCGGAATTTACACATCTGAAAATTGAAACCTATTACCAGCATTTATATAGTGTTCCGGTAATTCCGGATAGCTCATTTTCTATGATTAACCAACTAAACGATTGGTATTTTAATGATAAACTTGAAAATTCCGGGAAAGGAAGAAATTATGGTGTGGATATTACTTTCGAAAAATACTTGTCGCAAGGTTATTATTATATGGCAACCGCTTCGTTATTTAATTCGCAGTATGTTGGTGGAGATAATGTGTGGCGCAGTACAAAATACAATCGTAATTTTGCTTTTAATTTTCTTATTGGGAAAGAATGGCAAATAGGAAAAAGAAAACAAAATGTTTTAGGTCTTAATGCCAGAGCAAATTATCAGGGTGGCGATCATTATTCACCAATAAATACTGCCCTTTCTATTCAAAAGCAATACCCGATTTTTGACGAAACGCAAACTTATAGCAAACAAATTTCTCCCGCTTTTTCCAGCCATTTCACTGCGACTTATAAAATAAATAAAAAGAAATTAGCTCACGAATTTTCGCTTAAAATTATAAACCTCAATCAGTATGCTGATTTTTTGGGATTCAAATATGACTATCAGAATAAAACTATAGTCGAAGACAGAGAAGTGCTATTTTTTCCAAATTTGAGTTATAAAATTGAATTTTAATGGCAAGAAAAATGAAATATAATCAACGAGAGTAATCTATTCCATCTAAAATCAAAGGAATTTCCTGCTCATCAATTCCATTTGCCTTGAGTGATTCTTTGTCTTGTAAAAATAAAGCTATAAAATCTTCCCATTTATTTTGACATAATTCTAAGCCCTGTTTATACTGTGAAAGGGCTTTTTTTGTGTCTTGCAAGCACCAGTCAATGTGGGCGGAAATTACATAATCGTAGGCAGTTAAATCGGGCTTTTCAAGTAGAAGTTCACAAAAATAATTGGCTTGTTGTAAATTTCGGGCTTTAAACGAGCAAAGAATAATTGCCCGCCACACTTTAATGTTTTCCTCGAAATCTTCATTCAGTTTCAACAATACTTTTAATGCTTCATCCGTTTTTTTCATCTCAATCAAACCATTTGCAATTTGCAATAACACAGACAATTGATCGGGTTTGATAAAATCAATATGTTTGTAAGTTTCCAACGCTTTTTTGGCATTTCCTGTCAAGCGATAACAAAGCGCCATTTTCCGCAATGTCCAATAATCGTCGGGTTGAATTAAATCGGCTTTTTTATATGCTTCCAGCGCTTGGAAAAGCTGTGAAGTTTGCTGATAAGAATATCCGATTTTTTGATATAAAGCAGCTGTTGGCGTTGTTTCTTTTTCTATTTCGATGAATAATTCCAACGCTTGATTGTATAATTTTTTAGAAAAATAATACTCGGCAATATTCATTTTTAACTGTTCGTCAACCGACAAAAAATCAAATAGATATGATTTGTGTAATATCAACGAAATGGAAAACATATCGGCAAAATCGTTCCGTTGCGGGAATAATTTAAAGAAACGGAAAAGTCCCTGAATATAATGTTTTGAGATATTATTGGCTTGAATGTGAGGCGAATGCAACGCTTCATCCTTATTCATTTCGTCCATTTGCTCCGCGGCTTCGTTAAACGATTGTTTCATCATATTCCGTTGCATTTCAGGCATTTGTAATACGCTTAAACAAAACGAATATCTGTCGGAATCGCACATAATGTTTGAGCTCAAAAAAGCCGTTATCAACGATTTTTCATTGTCATTAAAAAGTGGCTTCACCGCATTATTTTCAGAGTCGAAAGGAATAAACCAGTTTGAGAGAAAATTAAAAAACGGGAAAGATTTAAGCATAGAAAACGTACTCATATATACATCGGCGCCTTCCATTTGCATATCGGCAAATTCTTTCATTTTGTCGGCTACGCCGCTTTTTTCCATCATCTCTTCCCATTCCGGATTTTGTTCTGCCCACTCATCTAAATTCATCAAATTTTCAGCATCTAAATTTTCATTCATCATCGGACGAAGTTTCATCAGTTCCGGAAAAATTTCCTCCTGTAATTTGCGGGAAATTTCTTCGGTTTCGGTAGTTGCAATTATTTGAATGATAATGTTTTGCAAATTAGAAGCTGTTGAAGTATCATCGGTCAAAAGTACTAAACGATTTCTTATGGCAGGAAAATAGGGCAGGAAACGGTTATATTTTGCCAATACAAAACATAAACCCACTAAAGCGCGTTGTTTTGTGTTTATTTCCGAAGATTGACAAGCATCAATCAGCAATTCGAGTTTTTGTTCATCGAATGTGCGCCAAAGATTTAATGTTAAACCGGAAATTACCAATGATTTTGCAACAAAATCGGTGTAATTATCGTTGATGATGAAACGGAAAATCTCTATTTTGTTTCCTGTTTCATAATTGGATGTAAGCCAAAAATAATTGAATAAATAATTTGTAATTTGCTCGAATTTAATTTCAATATTTGCTTCTTGCTGCGAGAAATCTCCTTCCGAACTTTCAAATTGAGCTAATTTTTCTTTTCTTTTTAGCCCCTCCATAATTTCTTGGTTTGTCCATTGAGGCATAAAAGGAAAATATCTTTTTTGTGAAAATTCAAAGTTGGAAGAATCGCGTGTGAGAAGTTCATCGCGAAGTTGTGAAGTGATGGAAAATAATTGTGTTATAAGTTTATTCAGCAGTGATTTTCGTTCCGTGTCTTTTACTCCTTCCAAAAAATACTTCAACATAAACGTATAATTTTCTTCCATCTCGTTTAATCTGTCGTTAATCGAGGGAGATTTAAGTTCTGCATTCAGTTCTCTTGTTTTCTCAAAAGCAAATTTTAATTTTCCTTTTGAAAGAACTATGAGTATTTGTTTGTAAATATTTTGTACTTCGTTGGATGTCATTTTTTTAGCTTTAAGTAATTGAGAATTTGAGCAGTTGAAGTAGCCCGATAACTATCAGGAGACGTTTAATGTTTTGAGTTTGCCTGCCGAGAAAAGTTTCGGTTTTCTTCTTCTTCTTCTACTACACTACAGACTTCTGATTTTCAGCAGTCTATCCCAATTTACTTATTTTTCTCAGCCGTTCTTCGTCAAGGATTTTAATTTTGCGTCCGTCAATTGAAATCAAATTTTCGGAAACAAAATTTGCCAGAGTGCGAATAGCGTTGGAAGTGGTCATATTAGAATGATTTGCCAAATCTTCTCGAGAAAGATATATGCTTAAGGTAGCTCCATCTGCTTCAAGTCCGTAATTGTCTTTAAGAAACAACAAAGATTCTGCCAAACGTCCCCGGATGTGTTTTTGCGTCAAATTGACAGTTCGCGAATCGGAATCTGCCAAATCCGAAGCCAATTCTTCCAAGAAACGATAACAGAAAGCGTTATTATGACGAAGAATGGAAAGAAAAATATCTGCCTTAATTGTATAAACGATAGAATTCTCAAAGGCAGTTACAGTGGTATTGTTTTTTTCATTGGCAATAATAGCGCGGTATCCAAAATTTTCACCCGGTTTAAGCATTCTTACAATTTGAGTGCGGTTTGCTAAGCCGGATTTATATACCTTTACTTTTCCGCTCGCCAATACCATTAAATGAGTAGGATCGTCTCCTTCACATTGTATCGTTTCATTTTTATTATACTGATGTACAGAGTAATGAGTGGAAATAAAATTTCTTTCATCCGGTGTAAGTACATCCCAAAATGTAAAAACATCTTCAATTAAGGGTAAATTTGAAAGTTGCTTCCTTGTCATATAAATAAAATGGCTGATTTTATGTTAGATAACTATGTTATGCAGCACAAATTTACAATAAAATTTTAAAAAAGAAACAATTTTGAAATATTTTAATTCAGAGCTATCTATTTTCTTGTTTTTTTCATCACATATTTTCTTAAAAAACCATTACTTTTGTCGTTATAAATTTTAAAATGTATGCGGAAAATAGTTTTTTTCTTTTTGATGGTTTTAACCACAACTGTTTTTTCTCAAATTCAAGTAAGCGATTCAGCTAAAATAAGTTTAATAACATGTTCGCCGGGAAAAGCGGTGTATGAACAATTTGGACACACCGCCATTCGTTATTTAGATTCTGCTACAGGCGCCGATTTGATGTTCAACTACGGAATGTTTAATTTTGATAAACCCAATTTCTACGGTAAATTCATAAAAGGCGAAACCTATTATGAATTGGGCGTTTACAACTCCGAATATTTTTTCCCGGAATATAAACAGCGTAATTCGCAAGTTACCGAGCAGGAACTCAATCTCACAAAAGAAGAAAAGCAGAAATTAATGAATGCTTTGCTTTTAAATTATCAGCCGGAGAACAAAAAATACCTTTATAATTTTATTTTTGACAATTGCGCAACGCGTCCGCGAGTAAAAATTGAAGAAACGCTCGGAACGGAAAAAGTGATTTATTCTCCTAAGCATACTCATTATTATACTTTCCGTCATTGGATTGGAAATTATGTTGGTTTTTACTCTTGGACAAAATTTGGGATAGATTTGCTGCTTGGAAAAGAAGCGGATCGTATTGCCAGTAAAATGGAGGCGACTTTTTTACCTGAAGATTTGATGGAAGAATTTAGTGAAGCGCAAGTTAAGTCTGCTGACGGCAAAATTCGTCCGTTGGTAAAATCAGAAAAAATATTAGTAGAAAAAAAACCTGAATTTCCCATCGATCCACATATATATCAAAATCCGTCTTGGGTAACTTTATTCATTTTATTGATAGGATTATTTGTTACTTATTTTGAATTGATTAAAAAGAAAAACTGGAAGATTTTTGATAGCTTACTGCTTATTATCACCGGATTAGGCGGTCTAATTATTTTTTATTTGATGTTTTTTTCAATTCATCCTCTGGTGAAGTCCAATTTTAATATTTTATGGTGTAATCCTTTCAATATTTTTGTAGGAGTTATTTTGTGGTTCCGTAAATTTAGAAAAACAACTTTATTTTTTCAATTGGCAAATGTGTTGCTTTTCGCAGGAGCATTTATTGTGTTTCTTTTCTCTATTCAACATATCAATGCGGCGGCTGTTCCTTTCATTTTATTGTTGCTGACCAGGTCGGTTTTTTGGATTTTTAAAGAAAGAAACGTCTTAAGAAAAAGAGCATAAAAAAATCCTTGATATTATAATTGTTCAAGGATTTTTTGTGAACGTATCAGTTTATTTCACTTTAATTATTAATGGATTTTTCAGTTTTTCAGTAAATTCTTTTACGTATTTTTTCCAATCGTCAAATGCAGGGAAACCCCATTTATTCCATCCCGCACCTTGATAATAAATATACTTCTCTTCAGAGTTTACGTTTTGAAAGCCAAGAATATGTTCCTCTTTTATCTCTATGTTAGTAAAAGGTTGTTTCCCAATCACTGCTTCATAAAGCGTTCCGTTGATGCTGTCTTTAGGTTCGGCATGTAGAAAATAATTTTTATTTTCAGGGATATATGTTTCTTCTTCTTTAGAATTTCGCATTACAATTCCGGTTGCAACGGGAATTAATTTGGCATCCGCGCTGTAATTTACTTCAACTTTATTTAATTGACTTCCTGCATCCAGTGAGATAATTTTGGTTTCCGTAATTTCATCCTTATCGGCTTTGAAAGGAGCATAAGTCAATTCTACAGTCATACGCAACGGACCGATATCAAGCATTTCACTTTTTACAAAATTTTTGCTATACCAAAGTTTACCGTTAATGTAAGGAGTTGTAGCGCCCGCTCCTAAAGTAGGACCTACTTTGTACATATCCAATCCTTCTCCGTGGTCTTCGTGATAACTTTGTCTTTCAGCCAAATCATCCGCGTACCATTTATTTACAATTAATTTATCGGTACGTTTTGCCCAAACATCAATTCCACTGCTTATTTCGCCTGTGGCTTGCAAAGCGGGTCCATAAACACGAAAAGCAATTTTGTCATTTTCCCACGCATAATCATCTTTCCGTTCCGGAACCAATCTTCCATACACTTTAGGGTCAAATTTCTCCGGCGTTCCTTTTTGAATGGCATAAATGGAAGTTCCATAACCTTTTACGGTGGCAGGGAAAATCAAAAGTTTATTCTTTTTCCCGTTACAACTTGCAAGCTGATAGGGAATTTGTTTCGATTTTGCATCCAATACAATAAGTGTTTCGCTTTCTTTCAATCCCAGTTTTGCAATTATCTTTTCCATGTTAATTTCTACAATTTCATTATTCCGTTGTGTAGAAATGGGATTTTTCACTATAACTGTTACCTTATTTGCAGCGATTCCACTTAAAAAAAATAGTGTTGATATGAAAACAAATAAAATCTTCTTCATTTTATTTAAAATTTATCAATTACCAATTTTCAATTAAATTACGGTTGTTTTCCAATATAAGCTAAAATTCCTCCATCCACATATAAAATATGACCATTTACAAAGTTTGATGCTTCCGATGCCAAAAATACGGCAGGTCCTTTTAAATCGTCGGTTGTTCCCCAACGGGCTGCAGGTGTTTTAGCCACAATAAACGCATCAAACGGATGACGTGAACCATCGGGTTGTTTTTCTCGTAATGGGGCAGTTTGAGGGGTTTCAATATAACCCGGACCGATTCCGTTACATTGAATATTGTATTCTCCATATTCTGAGCAGATGTTTTTAGTAAGCATTTTTAATCCACCCTTTGCCGCTGCGTAAGCCGAAACCGTTTCACGACCCAATTCGCTCATCATAGAACAAATGTTGATAATTTTTCCGTGTCCTTTTTTTATCATACTTGGAATAACCGCTTTAGAAACAATGAAAGGACCATTTAGATCTATATCAATTACTTGACGAAAATCTGCAGCGCTCATTTCGTGCATTGGGATGCGTTTGATAATTCCGGCATTATTTACAAGAATGTCAATAGTACCTACTTCTTTCTCAATTTTAGCAACCATTTCATTTATTCCGGTTTCATCTGTTACGTCGCAAACATATCCGTATGCATTGATTCCTGCTTCTTTGTAAGCCGTCAAACCTTTGTCCACAAATTCTTGTTTTATGTCGTTAAAAACAATTGTTGCTCCGGCTTCTGCCAACGCCGAAGCAATTGAAAATCCAATTCCGTATGATGCGCCGGTTATCAAAGCAATTTTTCCCGTTAAATCAAATTGATTCATAATATTTTTAGTTTTTATTTAAGTTCAGTAATTTTTGAAAAATCTTGGTCTCCATAATCCAAATTTTCGCCCGCCATACCCCATATAAATGTGTAATTATAAGTAGCTGCTGCTGAATGTATTGACCACTCCGGTGAAATTACGGCTTGATTGTTTTGCATCCAAATATGGCGTGTTTCGTTTGGTTCCCCCATAAAATGACAAACAGACTGGTCTTCAGGAACTTCAAAATAAAAATATGCTTCCATACGACGAGAATGAACGTGTGCCGGCATAGTATTCCAAACACTGCCGAGAGCAAGTTCCGTCATACCCATTTGCAATTGACACGTGGGAAGTACTTGATTTACAATCATCTTATTTATTTTACGATGATTTGCCGTTTCCAAACTTCCCAATACCATTACTTCAGCATCTGCTTTGGTTACTTTTTTATCCGGATAATTTCTGTGAGCGGGTGCTGAATTAAAATAAAATTTGGCAGGATTATTTTTGTCTACACTTTCAAAATATACTTCTCTATCGCCCGAGCCAAGATAAAGAGCTTCTTTATATTCCAGTTCAAATTTCTTATCTCCCACATACACAATCCCTTTTCCTCCTACGTTAAAAGTGCCAAATTCACGATTTCGTAAAAAAACAGGTTGTTTCAGAGGGTCAATGGTTTCGAGTTTTACTTTCTCATTCACGGGCATTGCTCCTCCTACTACCATACGATCATACATTGTATAAACCATATTCAATTCGTCGGCAACAAAAAGTTTTTCAATCAAAAAATCTTTACGCAGGCGCTCTGTGGTGTAATGTTTTGCGTCTTCCGGATGCGCCGCATAGCGTAATTCATAGTTTGTTTTCATTGTACTGTTGTTTAATGATTGTTTTGATTACCAAAATTACAAAATATTCATAAATTAGTTGTTAATATATACGTTCATCTTTTTACTTTTACTTAAATCTCATACTAAAATGACCAAATAATACACTTTTTCCCTGAGCATAAAAATAATTGTGCAGGTATCTTTTAGGAGTTGAATAAGTTTTTACCCGTAGCAACGGATATATAAAACAAGCAAAGTTTGGCGCTGGTTGGCGGGATTTTCATTAATCCCGCCTTTATATAATTAGGATTTTTAATCCGTCAAAAAAACAAAAATAATTCCATATATTTGTACAATGAATATTTGTTGTCGGACTACAAGTCCTGATAATAATTTAAGCCAGGATTATAAATCCCAGCAACCAGCACGAGACTTAATACATTTAAAGAACAAATCCGAAAGGACTAGGGCTGTTGTAGCGGGAGTTGATTATAAAGAAAATACAGATGTAATAAATGATAATGTAGCAACGGATCACTATATAAATATTGTTGGATACGGCACAGATAAAAAAGGACAATATTTTTCTTATTATGACAATGCTGCAATTGGAGGAGAAGAATCAGGTACAAATACTAAAGAAAACAGATTATATTACGACAAAAAAACTAATGCTTTTATTGATGAATCCTCCCCGCTTGGTGGTAAATATAGACTAACTGAAGTTAGACCGACACATACAAAAGAAGTCGAAAAACTAAAAGAGCCAGAATATAGAGAATAAACTTTAATAGTATGAAAAAAATTATTAAGATTGTGATAATTTTAATCCCCCTTTTAATTATTTTCTTGTTTGTATGGATGTATTTTAATCCGACTATTGAAAACAAGGACTTTCATATGGAATATATGGTAGGTAGTGGCAAGGAAGATTATCATAATTATAGGAATAAAAATATTGAAAATCAAAATTATACATTTAATAATTATTATTGTAATGATATAGGTGAAAAACTTGTGATTTACTCATTAGACATTAAAAAAGAAAAAGAAAAAGTTATTTTTGTAAAAGAGAATATATTGTCACAAAAAAAACCAAATCGGCTATTATTGATTATTTTAATAAAAATGGGAAATTTGATAATTTTCAAATTCGATTTAAAAAAGATTCAGTTTTTGTATATGATTTATCGGGAAATAATTTGTTTTTTTATGGGAAAAGATGTAACGAATAGGGGGTAATGTCCCAGATTGGGAGTTATAAAATGTCAGAACCCCGCCTGCGTCGGGCAGGTTTGATTTATATGATTTATTGATTACAGGATAAAATTTTAGAGTAAGAAAACGGCAGGAAAATAAAAAACCTGCCGTTTTTGTTTTCGGGGCTTTGCCCCGCCCGCCTTTTTTCTTTTCCGCCTTTCGGCAGAAAAAAATCATTAAAAAAATCAGTTTTTTAGGGTCGAAATAGCCCAAAATCAAAAAAGTTATCAACAATCTGCATTTTTACTCTAATTTATTCTTTTATAGTATTTTATTGAGTATAAATGGATTTAATAGGGGTTTAAACAAAAAAATCGCTGTAAAATTAATTACAACGATTTAGTTAAATTTTGCGGAGAGAGAGGGATTCGAACCCCCGGAACCTCTCAGTTCAACGGTTTTCAAGACCGCCGCGATCGACCACTCTGCCATCTCTCCAATGCTTCTTTTCAAAAGCGAGTGCAAAGGTATAATAAATTTTGAAATTACAAAACAAATTGTATTGTAATTCGTGGTTTTTTTAATTCTAAATTGTTTTCAGATATTCCGTAATATTCTTTTCAATACGCGCAGAAATACCTTCTCCTTCGGCTTTAATGAATTTTTCTCCTGTAATATTTTCATAGAGTTCAATATATCTTTCACTTATGCCGCGAACAATTTCGTCTGTCATTTCGGGTACGGTTTGCCCTGTTTTTCCTTGAAAACTGTTGTCCATCAACCATTCACGAACAAATTCTTTGGAGAGTTGTTTTTGCGGTTCTCCTTTTTCAAAACGTTCTTCATAACCTTCGGCATAAAAATATCGAGAACTGTCCGGAGTGTGAATTTCGTCCATCAAGTATATTTTTCCATCGCGTTTTCCAAATTCATATTTGGTATCAACCAAAATTAATCCGCGTTTTGCCGCAATTTCGGTTCCACGTTGGAAAAGTTCCAGCGTATATTTTTCCAATAATTCGTACTCCTCGGGAGTTGCAAGACCTTGTTTCAAAATTTCTTCTTTTGAAATGTCTTCATCATGCAAGCCTTGCTCTGCTTTGGTGGTTGGAGTTACGATTGGGGTTGGGAACTTTTCATTTTCACGCATCCCGTCCGGTATTTTTACACCGCAAATTTCGCGTATTCCGTTTTTATAAGTACGCCAGGCGCTTCCGCAAAGATAACCTCGAACTATCATTTCCACGGGAAAACCTTCACAACGAAGTCCAACGGTAACCATCGGATCCGGTGTTGCAAGTTTCCAATTGGGAACAATATCGGCAGTGGCGTCCAAAAATTGAGCAGCAATTTGATTTAGCATCTGCCCTTTATACGGAATTCCTTTTGGCAAAATTACATCGAATGCAGAAATACGGTCGGTTGCAACCATAACGAGCAAATCGTTTTTTACAGTGTACACATCACGAACCTTGCCGTGATAAACATTAGTTTGTCCATAGAAATGGAAATCGGTTTTTGTAAGTGCGTTCATTGTTATTTTCTTTGTTTTTTAATTCGTAGGTCGTTGTCCGTCAACTGACGGATATGAATATTATGACCTTTTAGATCATTTGAGTATATTAAATTTGTCCTGAAAGGACTGATTTCCACAACCTCAGGTCAAAGACCTGAGGGAAGTGTGACAGCACTATAACCTGCCTAAAAGGCAGGACAAAATCAATCTTGCAAAAAATATCTTTCATCAATTTCAATTCCGTTATCTAATGAGAACTTACGATATTCATCTTCAAAACTCACTGTTTTATGATGCTCTTTTTGATTTTTTATATAATTAATTATTATGTCTTTATCATTCAAATTATATGTAAATGCTGCAAAACTAACAGCCCATCCTTCAAAATTCGGAAAGTTTGTATTTTGCTTTAACCATTTACTTGAATACTCTTTCAGTTCTTTCATAAAATCAGATACTGCAAAAGTGGGATGTATATCAACTAACAAATGAATGTGATTCTCTGTTCCTCCAATTCTATAAAGTTTTGATTTTTTATTATTGATAATTCCCATAATGTAGGCATATAACTCTTTTTCGTGTTGTTCTGGAATAGTATTTTTGCTATACTTTGTCCTGAAAACGATATGATATAATAGTCGAGTATAGCTCATTTGCTGGCGTTTTGTCCTGCCTTTCAGGCAGATGTGTTATGTTTTGTTTTCCGAAGGTCGTTGACCTATCGGTTATGAAAATTTCAAGTCAAATTTATTTTTTAATAAAACTATTCATAACTAAACATTAAAGAATCATCTTTTTCACTATCGGATACCATTCTAAATCTAATATTGTTTCTTAATTCATCTTCACTGTTTTCATTTATTTTAATCAAATTCTTGTGTGATATATCAAATAAATACTTTTGTTTAATATAATCTTTTTTGAATTCTGAGAATAGATAGTATTTGTTGTTCAATATATTATATTTATCATTTATAAAAGTAGTGTAAAAAATCAAAACTAATTCTTCACTACTAAATTGTTGTTTCAGTATCTGTATGTAAAAATCATAATCAAAGCGTTTATTAGTATTTCTCTTTTTAGAAATAAATTCAATTATTAGAAACAAATGTCTCAGATATTCTCCTAATACAATATCAAAATTTTCATAAAATCGACGTGAAACCAACACTAATTTATCTTCTATTCTATGCTTGATTGATTGATCTGATATATTTTTCCAATCTTCTTTCGTTATTTTATATTTTTCGTTTATCTTAGAATAATGTCTTTCCTTATAAATAGAATCTTGCTGATTATCATCATCGTATAGGGACATAATATAATCTTGGTTTTTATAATCACAATAAATTTGATAATTCAAACTATCCCAAATGCTTTTAAATTCTCTCAATATTGGGCTTATAATTTCTTTTCCAGAAAAAGACATACTCGAATCAGCTTTATATATTAAGTTCTTGGTAATATCTTTTTGATAATTTATTAGATTAAAGAACGTACTTTCAAATCGCTCTATTTCAAAGGATTGTTTTTCTGCGTCATAAGATTTTCTTTGTTCTGTTAAAGTTTGTTTTTGAAGCACTAAAGTTTTGTATAGTAGAAAAAAACCTGCCAACGAAAATAATGAACCAGCAAACCCACCAATAAAATCTCCATATTGAGAAAATAATTCTGCATTTGTATTTCCATACTTATTAAAAGGAGAAATAAATGCAAAAAGAATAATAACAAATAAACCTACTATAGATAAAATTATTGCGACAGTTAATCCTGACTTATCAATAAATCTGTCTATTTTTTTATTTTGTATTTCCTTTTTCATAAAATTAATATTAAAAGCATAATTGTATGAAATTCATACTTTTTAAATACTCTTTATTTCTCCCCTTTAGGGGTTGGGGGCAACTTTCTCTTTTCATATGCTTCCACAATTCTCTGCACCAATTTATGACGTACAATGTCTTTTACATCAAATTCAATTTTTGCAATTCCTTTTATTCCTTTCAGAACTTCAATAGCGTCAATCAATCCCGATTTTTGCTGTGCCGGAAGGTCTATTTGCGTTATGTCGCCTGTTACTATCATTTTGGTATTCAATCCCATACGAGTAAGGAACATTTTAATCTGCTGCGTGGAAGTATTTTGCGCTTCATCTAAAATTACTACCGCATCGCTCAAAGTGCGACCGCGCATAAAAGCCAACGGAGCTATTTGAATTGTTCCGTTTTCCAGATATTCCTTCAATTTTGCCGCCGGAATCATATCCATTAAAGCATCATAGAGCGGTTGTAAATACGGATCGATTTTTTCCTTCATATCGCCGGGAAGAAATCCGAGTTTTTCTCCGGCTTCCACTGCAGGCCGGCTCAAAATAATTTTCTTTTTTTCGCGGTTTTTCAAAGAGCGAACCGCCAATGCTATCGCCGTGTATGTTTTTCCGGAGCCGGCAGGACCGATGGCAAACAACAAATCGTTTTCTTCATAATCGCGCACCAGTTTTTGCTGATTTTTAGTGCGCGCCATAATAGATTTTCCATTCACTCCGTGTAAAATCAAATGATCGAATGTAACTTCGGCAGGTTGATTTCCTTTTATGATTTCAACAATATTCTCTTCCGACAAAGAATTGTTATTAAGCACAAAATTTTCCAGTTTTTCAATATTTGAAATTAACTTCTTTACATTTTCTTCGTTCCCGCTGATTTTAATTACGTGACCTCTTGCCACCAATTGAATATCGGGATGTAAATTCTTCAACAATTGTATGTTGCTGTTATTCACCCCGTAAAAAACAGTAGTGTCGGTGTGATCGGAGAGGGAAAAAACAGAAGCCTCCCCAACCCCTGCAGGAGAGGGGCTTTGAAGTTCTTCTTTATTTTTAGTTTTTTCTGTCATCAATAGTATTGTTTTAGGTTTGTCCTCCTTTTTGGGAAAATTTGGAGGGGCTTATTAATACGCAAAAAGCGGATATTTTTCCATCGTTTTATTTACACGGTCGCGAACAGATTTTGTAACTTCTTCATTTTCAACATTTGACAAAACCATTTCAATCATTTCTGCAATTTCTTCCATCAAATCTTCTTTAGCGCCGCGAGTAGTTATTGCCGGTGTTCCTAAACGGATTCCCGAAGTTTGAAAAGCGGAACGGCTGTCGAAAGGCACCATATTTTTGTTGCACGTAATATCTGCTTCCACTAATACTTTTTCAGCTACTTTTCCTGTTAAATTTGGGAATTTTGAACGCAAATCCACCAACATGGAGTGATTATCTGTTCCGCCCGAAATGATTTTAAAACCACGCTTCATTAATGCTTCTGCTAACGCGGCTGCGTTTTTCTTTACTTGTTTTTGATATTCAATATATTCCGGTTGCAAACATTCACCAAACGAAACGGCTTTGGCAGCAATCACGTGTTCGAGCGGTCCGCCTTGAATGCCGGGGAAAACAGCGGAGTCGAGTAGGGCAGACATCATTTTAATTTCTCCTTTCGGAGTGGTTTTCCCCCAAGGATTTGGAAAATCTTTTCCCATCAAAATAATTCCCCCGCGTGGTCCGCGTAATGTTTTGTGTGTGGTGGAGGTTACAATATGAGCATATTTTACAGGATTTTCCAACAAACCCGCTGCAATTAAACCTGCCGGATGCGCCATATCAATCATCAAAATAGCTCCAATCTTATCTGCAATTTCACGCATACGTTTGTAGTCCCATTCACGAGAATAAGCGGAACCGCCGCCAATAACTAATTTCGGACGTTCACGCAACGCAACTTCTTCCATTTGATCGTAATCAACGCGACCTGTTTCTTCTTTTACATTATATTCCAACGCTTGATAAAGAATTCCGGAACTATTCACAGGCGAACCGTGTGAAAGGTGACCTCCGTGTGCCAAATTCAGTCCAAGAAATTTATCGCCGGGATTTAAACATGCCAAAAATACAGCAGCATTGGCTTGCGCTCCTGAATGAGGTTGTACGTTTGCCCATTCCGCATCAAAAATTTGTTTTATACGGTCGATAGCAAGTTGTTCGCTTTCATCCACCACTTCGCAACCGCCGTAATAACGTTTGCCCGGATAACCTTCTGCATATTTGTTTGTCAACACAGAACCCATTGCTTCCATTACTTGCTCGCTTACAAAATTTTCTGAAGCAATCAGCTCAATTCCTTTCATTTGGCGTTGTTTTTCACGCGCGATAATATCAAAAATTTTTTCGTCTCTTATCATAATTTGATAAATTAATATTTTTATTTATATGATTTTATTTATTATCAGTATTGTTAAAAGTTTTATTTTTTCTTTTTTACAGTCCATCCAAAATGCCCGATTTCTTCTCCCAGCTTATGATAATGTCCGTGAGAGTAGGCAATAAGTTTGGCTTTTTCCAAATCGAATTTATCTGTTTCTTTATCGATGTATTCTGCGTCAGCTAATACATTTACCACTTCCGATATAAACATATCGTGCGAACCAAGCGGAATTATTTCCTTTACTTTGCATTCAATGCAAAGAGGAGATTCAGTAATAATAGGCGCTTTCACTATTTCGGCTTTGCCCGGTGTGAGTTTCATTTCTTTGAATTTGTTAAAATTCTTTCCGCTTTTCACTCCGCACCAATCGGTGGCGCGCGCCAATTTTTCGTTCGTCAAATTGATAACAAACTCTCCGGTTCGTTTTATAATTTCATAAGAATGTCTTTCAGGTCGAACAGAAATATAGCACATCGGAGGATTACTGCAAATTGTTCCTACCCAACTTATTGTGATGATATTATATTCTTCTTCATTTTCTCCACACGAAATCATCACTGCGGGAAGCGGATAAATCATTGTACCGGGTTTGAAAGACAACCTTTCCCCAGCCTTTTTCGAAGGAGAAGGTGATGGTGAATTTTCATCCTTACTTTTATAATTATTCTTCATATAATTAAGTTTAAAAGTCCCCTGTGGGGGATTTAGGGGGCTTTATTTTATTTTCACTTCTTCTAATTTTACTTCCCGCTCGCAATAATGGCATTTTAAATGATTTTCGCTTTCTTCCCGAATTACATGAAAAAAAGTTTTTACGGGTTGATGATTAGTGATACAAGCCGGATTAGGACATTGTACAATTTCACAAACCTCATCGGGTAATTCCAAAAGGCGTTTTTCAACTACTTCATATTCGCGAATAATATTTATTTTTGCATTGGGAGCGATGAGTGCAATTTTATTTGTTTCGTTTTCAGCAAAGAAACGGTCGGATATTTTTATTATTCCTTTTTTACCTATGGTATCACTATTCAAATTATTTCCAATAGTAATGGTTTCCTTGTAATCTTCCAAATTCAAAATGGAAAAAACTTTGAATAACTTACTTGCCGGAATGTGGTCTATAACAGTTCCGTTGCGTAAAGCGGCAACTTNNAATTTTTTTGTTTCCATAAATTANACATTTAANACTTTGCTCATAATTGCTTGTCGAATATACAATCCATTTTGCGCTTGCTGGAAATAATATGCTTTTGGGCTTTTATCCACATCTTGGTCTATTTCGTTTACGCGCGGAAGCGGATGAAGAATTTTTAGGTTTGGTTTGGAGTTTTGAAGCATATTACTCTTTAATGTATATACATTTTTAACCTGTTCATATTCCATTAAATCTAAAAAACGTTCTTTTTGTACGCGAGTCATATACAAAATGTCAGCATCGTTAAAATTATTAGTTAANTCAGTACTTTCAGAGTATGNTATTCCGTTTTTTTTGCAGAAAACCTTGTATTCTTCGGGCACTCTTAATTCTTTCGGTGCAATAAACTTAAATGTAGGGTTGAAATGCGACATTGCCATAATCAGCGAATGAATTGTGCGTCCGTATTTTAAATCGCCAACCATACAAATGTTCAGATTTTCGAGCGTTTCCTGTGTTTTAAGGATAGAATACAAGTCGAGTAATGTTTGCGAAGGATGTTGATTGGAACCGTCGCCTGCATTTACAATNGGTATAGGCGAAACTTCCGAAGCGTAACGTGCTGCGCCTTCCAATGGATGACGCATAACAATGGCATCAGCATAATTTGCAACCATACGAATGGTGTCGTGAAGTGTTTCGCCTTTTACGGAACTGCTTGTGGCGGCATCGGAAAATCCGATAATTCTTCCGCCAAGACGATTTACAGCTGTTTCAAAGCTCAATCGCGTGCGTGTTGACGGTTCAAAAAATAAGGTAGCAATTACTTTTCCGTCCAGCGTTTTTCGGTTTGGATTGG